>JADJGZ010000051.1 GCA_016707785.1 Bacteroidales bacterium
CCCTCCATTTATACTGACTCTGCAATCACACCGGTTTGCAATATCATTGCTAATCAGCATAAATGGAGGGGATCCAATCGAATGAATTCAAAGAACGGCTATGATATGCCTGGTTTGTCTGTACAACGGTTTGAACTGTTAATACCGTTGAAATGTTCAGTCTTTTCAGTAGTTTTTAGTTTTTATGGGCTAAATAAATAGCACCCATCACAAGAAAAATGCTAACTCCGCTTCCTAATGGGGCCGACGGGGCTTTTTCAGCTCCATTCGAACTTTGACCACTGCTGTTTAATCCCGGAGGCGGTGAGGAAGGTTGTGCCATGAGGCTGTGAATATTGAGAAAACACAGCAACATTGTAAATAAAAAAACAGGCAGAAAGAAATGGGTAAGTCTTTTCATTTTTGGGGTTTTTGGTTTGTAAATCATAGAGATGTTTAATTAAATCAGTTCCCTGCATATCCGGGAGTGGTTGTAGCGATCGTAAAAAGTTTAGTAAAAAAGCAGGATTGCAGCTTCTGATGAGAATGGGTGTATGCACGAAGAAAATGTGCAGGAGAGTATTTTTGATTGACAGGCATCCCTCTAATAATTGGAATGCCAGTCAATCAAAAATTCAATTTGTTTAAGTTTAACTCTACTTTTCCAGTACTTATGAAACCTTCCCTGGAATTGTCAAAGGTAGATTACCTGATAATCATAGGACTTACATAATTTCATGGCAGAATTACATAATTCACTTATTAATAGTCGAATAACATAGGCAAGCGGAGTAATTGAATTGAAGTTCTATTTATGCTTTCAGACACACAGGCTAATGGAACAGAATTTCCGGCATGATTTGCAAACAACGTTCACTTTACTATTACATTTGTGAAGTTTCTTTATTATAATCGTGATGCTTCCCATTAAACAAGTTAAATTATGACACCAGAAGGTCTGATATCAGGAACTTGGAAAAATGATAATAAAGCCATTAAGTTCAATCTCCCTTTAATAATTTTCGAGGAAGATGGTTCTCAGATTGTTTATTGTCCGGCATTGGATGTTTCAGGATATGGTGAGGATGAAAAAGAAGCCATAGAATCATTCCAGGTATGCCTGGGTGAATTTCTTCTTTATACTGTTCACAAGAAAACCTTTCATAGCGAACTTCAGCGACTGGGTTGGAAGCTAAAAAAGAGTGGTCATAAACCAATGATTCCTCCGGATATGGTTAGTTTGCTGGAAAACAATGCCAATTTCAGCAGAATATTCAATAATTTCCCTTTCAGGAAAATTGATAGTCCTATTGAATTGCCTGCATAATGGGCCGATTGAGCAATATACCCTTGCGGGTTTTCAGGGAATTCCTTGAGTTTAATGGTTTGAAGCCTATCAGAACCAAAGGTGGTCATGAAATATGGGCAGGTAAAAGCCTTCAACGACCTATTGTTCTTCAATCGCATAAGTCACCTGTTCCAGAATTTATTGTCAGGCAGAGCTTACGTGCACTAAACAAGACAGAACAGGATTTCATAGATTTTTTCTCCAACTGAGTTTTTACATTGATTGTGACTGATGGAGGCGTTACAATATTTTCCTCTTTTTTTGGATACCAATCGAGTGAATATTCCCAAAAAAAGGAACTCATAATATATAACACTAAATAAAGAATTTAAAAGTTATCTGACCCAGGATCAATTAGCAAAATGAGCCAAAGGCTTTCCTTTGGAGCAAAATGCAAAATGCAAAATGCAAAATGAAAAATGAAAAATGCAAAATGAAAAATGAAAAATGAAAAATGAAAAACCCGCCTGACCGAGGGAATTGTGAGTATATAAGGAAAACTCTTTCAGTCGGGCAGGTGAGCCAAAGGCTCCCCTTTGGGGCATAAAACATCCGAAGCCAAAGGCTCCCCTTCGGGGCATTAAACATCCGACACCCGCCTGACCGATGCATTCTAACTAATAATTGAAAATTCCATCAGTCGGGCAGGTCCGACATCCGACATCCGACATCCGACATCCGACATCCGACATCCGACATCCGACATCCGACATCCGACATCCGACATCCGACATCCGACATCCGACATCCGACATCCGACATCCGACATCCGACATCCGACATCCGACATCCGACATTCGACATCAAAAAAAATTAAGACAATGAACAGAATCATATCCTTTCTCATGGCTCCCATCCTTTTAATTTCTGCTTGCACTCAGAAGAGCCAAAACAGCAGCATCACTTACATGAATTCAACACAATTCGAAAAGCTGATTGCTTCGGGGAAAGGCATTTTACTGGATGTGCGCACCGAAAACGAATTTATGAATGGCCATATAGCCAATGCAGGAATGTTAAATTTTTATGCATCCGATTTTCGCAGTCGCCTTTTGCTTCTTCCTAAAGACGAGCCCATTTACCTTTACTGTCTCACGGGAAGCAGAAGTAAAGTCGCTGCAGAGATACTGGCTCAAAACGGCTATACCCAGATATATAACCTGCAAAAGGGCATCATGGAATGGAACCAGCAAAACCTGCCTCTCGTAAGTGATCCCAACGCTATTCCGGATATGGATAATTATATGCAAACCAATCAGTTTGCTGAATTGATGAATTCCGACAAACTTGTATTCATCGACTTTTATGCCCCCTGGTGTAGTCCGTGTATTAAAATGATGCCGATGATTGATGCCATGAAATTGGAATATCTTGATAAGATACAAATTGTGAAAGTGAATGTTGATGCCAGTCAGGACCTGGTAAAACAAGTGAAACTGGCGGGCGTTCCTTACCTGGCATTGTATTATAAAGGCGAACTTATATATTCCAAAAATGGTTCAGTGACAAAGGAAGAGCTGACAGCGGTTTTTCAGGAAAATATCAAAAAATACCAGGCAGCAGCTGAATAGCAGCATCTAACCGTTTTTCTGTCCATGGATTTGGCTATAGACCTTCCATTTTTGACTTTTCAAAGAAAAACAATTGTTTCTATACGTTTCATTATAAGCAATATAGGTAATATATTTAAAATTAATTAAAATTATCTGGCTTTGACACCCTATATTAGTGTATCTTTGTGAGCGAATGTTCACTTACTGAATTATATTTTGTTCAACACAGAAGACCTCATTAAGGGAAAAAATTATAAATCAGAATCAGTCAGCTAATATGGAAATCACAACCCGCCAATTGGAAATTATTGAAGCAGCCGGCAAAATACTTACGACCTCAGGTGTAAGCGGACTGACAATAAAAAATCTGGCAAAAGAAATGCAGTTTTCTGAAAGTGCCATCTACAGGCATTTTAAAAGCAAAGAAGAAATTATCATTGCCATGCTTAATTACCTGGCTGATAACATTGACAAGCGATTATCGAATCTGGATGGTTCATTAACTCCTGAGGAAAAATTTAAAGCATTGTTTGTGGAACAATTCCGGTTTTTTAAACTGAATCCTCATTTTGTCGTTGCAGTTTTCTCTGATGGGCTTATGGAGGAAAGCCAGGTTATAAACGAAGCTCTGCTTAAACTCATGAATGTTAAAATCAAACACTTGATGCCTGTCATCATGGACGGTCAGCAAAAAGGTATATTTACAAATGCCATTACTACTGACGAACTAATGCATATCATCATGGGAACATTCAAGCTCCAAATGTTCAAATGGCGGATCGCCAATTTTGAATTTGATATTAAAAGAAGTGGTGAAAATATGGTTCATTCAATCCTTACTCTTATCAGAAACAAACAAATATGAAAAGAACTTTCCTATATATAATAGCCACTTTGTTAGCCGCTTTTGGCTTGTTAACCTTATTTCTGAGCAGTTCAGTGATATTCGATCTGTTTGGCATCAGGGCCAGGGAGGGTAATTATGTTCTGTTTGTTGTTTGGGCAAATTTCCTGAGTAGCATACTTTATCTTTTTGCTGCTTTTGGTTTTATAACCGCTAAGACATGGACAATTAGGCCATTAGGTATATCGGCAACAATTCTGTTAGTGGCATTTCTAGGTCTGCTTATCCACGTAAACTCTGGAGGTATTTATGAAACTAAAACCATTGGGGCAATGTTGTTTAGAACGACTCTTACAATTTTGTTTACTGCACTTGCTTTCTTTATGATTTCAAAAAAAAATAAATAATACTCACAAAAAAATTTATTTATATATGTTAGTAAACATTCACTTACGCATATTAAGAGGAACTAGATATTTACTGGTTCTAATCACTCTTCTGGCTCCGGCTATTGTTCCGGCACAAACATTCTCATTAAACCAATGCATCGATACCGCATTGATTTATAACAGAAACATCAGATTAGCTCAGCAGGATGGATTGATAGCCAACGAAAAGAACCGCGAAGCTAAAAGCACTTTGTTGCCAAAAATCACCGGTTTTGCCGACTATCGCTATTATACTGATCTGCCCTACCAGATCATGCCTCAGGCTGCTTTTGGCGGACCGGAAGGCACCTATAAGGAAATTCAGTTTGGAGTACCTCAGAACCTGAGTGCCAACCTACAGCTTGCCATGCCATTGTTTAATCCCACAGCGTTGAGCGCAATTAAAAGCACCAGCATTGCAAGTGAACTGTCAGAAATACAAAAACGTAAAACGGATGAAGATGTAGTATTGGAAGTTTCCAATGCTTACTACAACGCACAGGTGCTGTTAAATCAGCTGGCTTTTATGGATAGCAATATCATAAATACCAACAAGCTGGTGCAGACTACAACCTTGCTATACAAGCAGCAGTTAGCCAAAGGCACTGACGTTGACCGGCTAAATTTGCAATTTGAGCAGTTAGCCACACAAAGAAGTACAATTTCTTCTCAACATCAGCAGGTGTTAAACGCGCTTAAATTCCTGATGGGAAAACCAATTTCCGATTCCATCCAGGTTCAGATTAATGAAACATCCATTGATGAAACTACTTTTCATCCTAAGACGACTACAGATATATTATTGATTGACAAGAAGATGGAGTTTAGTCTTTCGGAGCTAAGTGGTCTTAAAAATTCCCGCTTGCCTTCAGTGAATGCTTATGGAGTGTATGGCACCAATGGTTTTGGCACTACCGGAACAAACAGCTTTTTTAATTTCCATCCGATAGGTTATGTAGGCGCCCAGCTATCGGTTCCGCTTTTTAATGGAATGGTTACAAAACATAAAATTGATGGAAAAAAGATTGAAGTGAACAAGACGATCATTCAAAAGGAAATACTAACTGAAAAGGCCAACCTTGACCTGGTGAATGCTGAAATGCAATTCAGTTTAGCAAACACAACAATCGCGACTGTAAATACTCAAGTAGAACTTGCCAGGAGAATCTATAACAATACTGTATTGCAAAACCAGCAAGGCATGGCAAACATTACAGATTTGCTTCTGGCTGACAATTCCCTGCGCGAGGCCCAGCAAAATTATATCGTGGCATTAATAAATCTTCGTCGGGCAGAGTTGGAATACAAAAGGGTAACAGGTAACCTGATTGCAAATAAGAAATAAGAATTTACGATTTTACACTGAGCGAAGCCGAAGTGTTGCGAATGACGATCTACGAATGAATTTAAAATTCACAAATAACAATAAATCAAGCACATGAAAAAGATAATTTATATAGTTGTAGGAATAGTCATAATTGCGATAGTAATCATCCGCCTAAAAGGCAATAAAGAAACCACCCAAAACAGGGTGTTTCAATACGATAAAGAACAGGCAATTGGCGTGCAGACCCTAACAATAAAACCGGAGGGCGCATCTAATAGTGCTTTTTATGCCGGTACTTTTGAACCAAATAAAGAGACGCGGCTCAGCGCTGATATCCAGGGAAAAATCAATTCAATAAAAGTTGATGTCGGAAGCACTGTTAAGGCTGGTCAGGATTTAATTCAACTGGATAACTCCTTACTGAAATTGCAACTGCAGACTGTTGGAATTCAGATTGAAGGATTAGAAGCCGATGTTAGACGTTATTCCGTTCTGGCAAAGGCTGATGCCATCCAGGGAGTGCAGCTGGAAAAATCGGAGTTGGCTCTGAAATCAGCCAATGTTCAAAGAGCAACTTTGCTCGAACAAATCAGCAAAACCACTATTGTAGCTCCTTTTAGCGGAATTATAACCGCCAAACTTACCGAAGTAGGCGCTTATGCCGCGCCGGGTGTACCTCTGCTACAGCTTACTGATATTTTGATGCTGAAGTTCACGGCCAATGTGCCTGAAAAAGAATTGAGTCAATTTAAAATGAACCAGTTGTGCCCTCTTTCAGCCGATGTGTATTCCGAAACTCCTTTGACAGGAAAAGTAACCATGACAGGAAGCAAATCCAATATGGGTAACAGTTATCCTGTACAACTTTCGGTAAGCAATACATCTGATCTTAAAATCAAGTCAGGAATGTTCGGGAAAGTTCAAATGAAAAGTTCCGATACTGAAAACCAAATCATTATCCCTGCATCTGCTATCGTTGGATCCAACATTCAGCCTCAGGTTTACCTGATAAAAAAAGGTAAAGCTGTTTTGCAAAACATAACCTTAGCGAACAGGATTCAGAACAAAGTTATTGTGTCAGCAGGTTTAATAGCTGGTGATATTATTGTCATCAACGGATTTATAAACTTATTTGATGGCGCAAATGTGGACATCAATTAATATCAGTGAATTATGAATATCACAAAAATATCAATCAACCGCCCTTCGCTGATCATCGTGATTTTCAGCGTATTCGCCTTATTGGGAATAATTGGTTTTAAAAACCTGGGGTATGAACTGTTGCCCGACTTTAACCAGCCTGTAGTAGTAATAAAAACAATGTACCCGGGTGCCGAACCCAATGAAGTGGAAACTTCTGTTTCAAGAAAAATAGAGGATGCGCTTTCGAATCTCGAAGGCGTGGATTACCTGGAAACCAAATCCATGCCCAATGCTTCCATTATTATTGCCAACCTGAAATATGGAACGGACCTGAACATTGCCATGCAGGATGCCCAGCGCTATATCGACAATATCAAAAAAGACCTTCCGGCAGATATTCTGAGTCCGGTAATGAGTAAGGTTTCGCCCAACGATTTGCCAATCATTTCGATTAGTGCAACCAGTAATTTGCCGGGAACGGAATTTTATCAGAAAATGAAGGATGAAATCCTGCCGCAAATCCAGCAATTAAAAGGAGTGGCCGAAATTACCCTGCTGGGTGGCGAAGAACGCGAAATCCAGGTAAAAGCTGATCAGGATAAACTAAAACTGTATAAAATTTCACTTTACCAGGTTGTGGATGCCATTAACCGTTCGGGTATTGATTTACCTGCAGGTAAAGCGCAAACCGATAAAGAAAGTAACTCCGTCCGCCTGACAGGAAAATTTTCGACTGTAAATGACATTATGAATGTACAGGTAGCGATGCCTGCCCCAGGAACTCCCGTTTATGTAAAAGATGTGGCATCTGTTGTTGATGGTGTAAAAGAAATAAGCTCTGTGAGCCGCTTTAACGCAGTGAACGGCATAGGCCTTTTATTGAAAAAGCAAGGTGACGCCAATGCTGTGGAAGTTTCGAAACTGGTTCACGCAAAACTTGCCCACATTGAAGCCGCTAACGCCAAATCCGGGGTGAAATTTATTGTTGCAGACGATTCTACCAACATGACAATTGCCGCGGTAAATTCAGTGGTTGACGACCTGATTCTGGCGGTAATTCTGGTATCATTGGTTATGTTCCTGTTTTTGCGAAGCTACCGGAATTCACTGATTGTACTAATAGCAATCCCAACCTCATTAATTACGGCCTTTGCCGTAATGTGGCTGATGGGTTTTACCCTAAACCTTATGACCTTACTGGCGATGTCGTTGATTATCGGGATCCTGGTGGATGATGCCATTGTTATCCTGGAAAATATTCAGCGGCATATCGATATGGGCAAAGATAAACGGGATGCCGCATTAGAAGGACGCATGGAAATTGGTTTTTCTGCCATTTCTATTACCCTGGTCGACGTGGTAGTGTTCCTGCCCATTCTGTTTTTGCAGGTGTTTGTAGCCGATATGCTCAAACAATTCTCTATCGTAGTTATAACCTCCACACTTACCAGTTTGTTAGTGGGTTTTACCCTGGTACCCTGGCTGGCTTCGAGGATTGGGAAAAAGGAAGACTTGCAGCCGACCAACTTTATTAACCGTTTTTTGCTTTGGTTCGAAAGGCAATTGACATCATTTATTGATTGGTATGGCCATCAATTGGAATGGGTGCTTAGTCACAAGCTTATTTTTTCAGGAATAGTTATTTTTCTTTTGGTGATGACTGGGGCAATGCTGAAACAAGGCATTATAGGCAAAGAAATGATGTCGACCGGCGACCAGGGAAAATTCCGTTTGAACCTCGAATATGATAAAACCACCACCGTCAGGGAGAACAATATCAGGACTCTGCAGGTTGAGAATTTTATCCTGCAGCAACCCGAAGTGGCAACACTTTTCAGCAATATTGCCGGGCCGAGCACTGGCATTGGAAGTTTAGGCGTTGGTTCTGCCAATATATCGGAGTTTACCATTCAACTAAAGCCGGAGAAGGATAGGGATATCAAAACGGAGGCTTTTATGAAATTGCTTCGCGAAGAGCTTAAAAAAGAATTTTCGGGCGTTAACTTTTCAATGGCAGTTTTGGGCTTGTTACCCAAACAGTCACCCATAAAAATTACCCTGAGCGGAAACGACCTGAACCTGGTAATGAGAACAGGAAATGAACTGAAAGCAGCTATTGAAAAGATTCCTGGAGCCGATAATGTTCAGTTATCGGTTGAAGAAGGAAGCCCAGAGTACAAGGTAATTCCCGATAAAGACAAAATGCAGCGTTTAGGATTAACGACGGCTTATGTAGGCTTAAATCTGAGAACCGCTATTACCGGTAATAATGATGCCACTTTATCCGAAAACGGCACTGATTACCCGGTTCGTATATGGCTCGATGACTTTGACCGCAGAAACTTTGAAGACGTGCAGCGCCTTTCCATCGTGAATCCAATGAATATCCCTATTGAAGTGTCACAATTTGCAGAGGTGAAACAGGATAATTCGCCTTCACTGCTCGAACGACTCGATCGGCAACCTTCCGTTACCATTACCTCGGAATCGTTTGGCAGGCCCTCCGGAACTTTAGCTGACGACGCGATAAGCTTCTTGAAAACTCGCCCCTTACCTGAAGGTGTAAAACTGACCTGGGGTGCCGATATCAAAACACAGAATGAAAGTTTCGGGGCTTTGGGCTCGGTTCTGCTTATCTCATTTTTACTGATTTACCTGATCATGATTGCCCTTTACGACAGCTATATCTATCCTTTTGTGGCTTTATTTGCCATACCTATGGCTGCTATCGGGGCATTCCTGGCCTTAAACTTATCGTTAAACGATCTGACCTTGTTTGCACAGCTTGGATTGATTATGCTTATGGGTTTGGTAACAAAGAATGCCATCCTTATTGTGGATTTTACTAACCAGCTAAAAGCACGGGGCAAACATTTTAAAGAAGCATTACTCATCGCCGGCAAAGAACGTATGCGGCCTATTTTAATGACTACCCTGGCCATGGCTATTGGAATGTTGCCCATTGCATTGGCACAGGGCACTGCCAGTGAGTGGAAAAATGGACTGGCCTGGGTTATAATCGGTGGTTTGCTGTCATCAATGATTTTGACTGTTTATCTGGTTCCTATGATGTATTACTTAGTGGATACGATAAAGGAAAAAATAGCAAATCGCAAAGCAAGCCGAAAAGTTGGAAAGGCGGCCATAATTGATGAGTAAGGAAGAGATGTTAGATGTGGAATGGTGACGCAGTTCTATGAACACTCCCGTAATGATACCTTTAATTGAACACTCTCTATGCGATCTCTCTATTAAATTTCGATTTCTTTAGAGTCTTCCTGCCTCGGACTTCACTAGTCTATCTTCGCACTCCTAACTCCCTAATACATCGTCAACAGTTCCCAATTCTTAATTCTCATCAAGAGAAAAAGGGCATATAATTTAGTAAAATTTAATTTAGTCTTGCTACTCATGTTTTATACCTGCCATAATATAATCGTCAGTAAACTAACGAATAATTATACTTGATAATGCTGGCTGTTTATTCTATTTTTGACAAGCTCCTGATTAGAGCAACCTCATTTAGTTTTAATACAATATTTTGTTCTAAAAACAGCTGTTTTACACTAAAAGGCTTTGTTGTTGAAATTTACAATTTTGACATACAATCCAGAGCGAAAGTCAATTCTGAAGAATGAATGAGCTTGATAAATTAAAAATCTTTTCGCAATTTACTGACTTTATAGATAGTGAATTAGAACTTATTATGCCTTATTTTGAATACAAGAAGTTTAAGAAAAAAGCGACTCTTTTGAAAGTTGGAGAAGTTTCAAATGAAGTATATTTTATCATAATAGGTTGCATAAGACTCTATTGCGAAAAGGATGGAGAAGAACTTTCAACTTATTTTTTTACCGAGGATATGTTTGCTGGTTCTTATGACAGTTTTCTTTCCCGAAAACCTAGCAAAGTAGCCATTGAAACATTGGAAGAATGTGAAGTGTTGGTGCTAACACATGATTCGCAGGAAAACCTGTATAAAGTATTTCCTAAGATGAACGAATTTATTAGAAAAGCAATAGAGCAAAGATTTGTATTGTTACACGATTTATTCATTTCCTACCTGTTAAATAGCCCGGAAGAAAGGTACTTAATACTTCAAAAAGACCGCCCTGAGTTATTACAACGAGTTCCCCAGCACCAGATTGCTTCTTATTTAGGTATTACAAGAGTTTCATTAAGCCGGATAAAAAATCGTTTACTAAAAAAATAGGACAATAAATTATGTATCTTTTGTTATCGTTTTGATGGAAGTATTGGGTTTAGATTTGTTGCATAATCTCAATATAAATGCACAGAATGAACCATAGTGAAATTATTACCGGAATCAGCATTAATAATGTAACCACTACAGTAAAACTAAGAGGCAAGGATATTAAAATTCATGCCTTAAGTGTTGGAACAGTCGCTGTTAAGAAGAACTTCAAAACCAAAAAAGGAGTTGGTTCTTTATCAAAAATAAATATCCTTCTTGATAGAGTTTATACTGACTACTTACCTATTTGGGTTTGGGTTATTGAACATACAGAGGGGTTAATTGTGATTGATACAGGCGAAAATACTGAAAGCCTGGATATCGATAAATATCTTGCTAATGAGAGTGCATTTGCAAGATACCAATTCAAGCATGCCTGTAAGGTGAGAATTCAGCCTGAAGATGAACTAAATCATCAATTAATCAAAGTAGGTCTAAAAGTAGAGGATGTTAAACTAGTGGTTCTGACGCACTTACACTCTGATCATGTTGATGGGCTTAAGTTCTTTCCTAAGCAAGAAATTCTAGTTGGAGAATATGAATTTACCCATCCTGATAATTGCTTTACAACTGCATTACCATCTTGGTTTAAGCCCAAAAGAGTCAATTTTCTAAAAAATAGGATTGAAATTTTTAATCAGGCTTATCCAATTACTCAGACTGAAGATTTACTCCTTATTCCAACTCCAGGGCATACATTGGGACACAACTCAATCCTATTCAAGACTGATGATTTCGACATTATATTTGGAGGGGACTCATCCTATCATCAGGACCAAGTATTGAATGGTGAGATGGCTGGATCAAATACTGATTACAATAAGACAAGCCAAACCTATAAGAACTTTCTAGATTATGCCACACTTCGCAGAACAATATATTTACCAACTCACGATGAGGATGCCGGAAACAGACTTGCTTCTAGATCGTTTCTTGTCTGATAGTAATCATTCGGAAAGAAATACAGTACGTGCAAATTTTGGATTTGATACAACTGAATACTATAATCTTGTTACCATCTTTACAGTAAGATTATTTTCATCCCCAGTCCAGTAGCCTCTTTTCCCCTTCAAGTGACCTAATATCAGTAACATCCTGGCTTACTTCGATGGTTCCCTTGTATTCCCCGTTTGATGAACGCAGAGCGATATAACGGATGTAAATGAAATTGCCTTTCATATTTATCCAAAATTGGCTTTGTTTTTACTACCGTCTTTTGAACGCTTCAACAATCTGGTTGACAATATGAACGCTTTCCGGCGGATGGCAGTTTTGAACTTTCCTGCCTATAATTGCATTGGACCGTGGGAAGATCCTGTGTTTGCTACCGGAAAAGTATCGAACCGTATCTTCTTCGTCAACGAACGTGATATCAACCGGCAAGTTCTCAAAAAGTTGGATAATCTGTTCCCTTTTAAAACTCCGGTATCCAGGTCAATCGTCCGATGCAATTTGTTTTTTTCTGTTTTATTGAACTCTGATTTTTAGGCGGGCATTTATATAACACCAGCCTGTTTCATGTGCCTGCACAAGCATATCCTGCCAGGCACTTTCCGGAATAGCCCTGTAGGCTAACTGGATAAATAATTTGCTCTTCCCTGAAAATAAGAGGAAGTACCACGAAAAACAATCGGCCTAATTCCTTATTGAATTGGTCATTTCAGATGGGGCATCCATTAAAATTCTCTCACAGGTCATTTAGTGATTTGCGATAATCATCATGAAATGACCACATCAGTTTAAGACAACCATATTGAGGGAATGTTCTTTCAATATAAGGGAATAAAATATTTTCTTTTTTAATATAATGAAGTTCATAAGCTCTCAGATCTTTAATATCCTGCAGTATTTGTAATGCATTGTAGCTTCTGTTCTGATCCTGAACAACTTAAAGAAAGTTTTATATTAATACGTAGAACGGCAATAATCTTTTCCACAGCTCTGTTCTCTTGCATCATGATAGCTTAGAAAATGGTCTTCGGAAGGTTTTTGCCATTTCTGTTGTTTAAGCGATTTATAAAATATATTGATAAGTTTACCTACATTCTTCCTGACAGTTTCGAAAGGATATTGCTGAAGCAAAAAGTCTAATAATTGCATAGTTTCTGAAGCAGTAACTGCTTCAATCTCTGCTTTGTATTTCTCATACAGTTTCTTACCATTATCCCCTTCAATTAGTCCAGTGCTATAATTTTGAAGGTTTAGGTAATGCTCGGAAAAGTGAATAAGTTTTTCTGACATTGTGGCTACATTCCAGTTTATTATTTAAGCCTGGGTGAATACTTTTCTCCATTTCTTAGTATGTCGCGAGCCAGACTTTGTACATTTTCCTCTGTGACCAATTTAATGAGAGCATCCCTTATTAGAGCATATTTTTCATGAAGAGGGCAGGGGTTGTTATCATCGCATTGTTTCAAACCAAAACCACAACCATTGAACAGTTTGTCTCCTTCTGTAGCTATAATCAGTTTTTAGGATAAAATCAGGCTGTTTACTATCAAATAGAATCCGCCTCCTTTTCCTTTCTGTGATTTAACAAATCCTTGTCTGACTAATCGTTGTAATATTTTAGCTGTATAAAAATAAGGTGCATCAATTTGTTCAGAGATTTCAGCAATACCAGGCCTTTTGCCATCAGTGTTCTGCATCTGAATATAAACTAAACCCCTAAGTGCATATTCAGTTTCTTTATTAAACATCTTTTCTCTTTTAAAATGATAGATTATTCTATGCAAAGGTATTAAAATATTTTTGTTAAATAATAAAAGACCTTTTTGTATTTTAATCGTTTTTATATATATATATTTGTCTTGAAGGTTTAAATCTAAACCTATGAAGTTTGAGTCAAATATAGAAATAACAATTGGTGAAATTGTTGCAGGATTTCCGTACAACAAATTATTCAAGGAAGCTGGTATCGATTTCTGAAAAGGGTTCAGATTTAGCAGCAATAATTAAGCAACTCAATCTTCTAACTGAACGGCCTTTAGGCGGAACAATAAATTTTAATGAATGGGAACTTGGTTTCTTAAGTGACTACATAACTAATACTCATCATAATTTTGTCCGAAGAAACTTGCCTGAATTATCTTTTTATACTCAGAAAATAGCCCAGGTTCATGGTGATCACCATCCTGAGTTATTGGAAGTTGCTGAGATATTTGCTCAAATGCGAAAAGAGCTGTTGCAGCATTTGATAAAGAAGAAGAAATAGTGTTTCCTGCTATAAAAAGCCGTGGTTTCAGCTACTCCTGAAGTTAAAACAATCATCATTTCGAAGTTAATTGTTTGCGGGTGAACATGAGTTTGCAGGCGGTACGATGGATAAGATAGCTGTTTTGACAAATAGATATCATATTCTTCGGATGCATGTAACACATACCGGATATCTCTAAAGATGCTGGAACAATTGAAGATGATCTTCATATTCATGTGCATCTCGAAAATAATATTTTGTACCCAAAAGCATTAAAAATAGCTGAGTAAAGCATCCCTTTTATGAAAACTGCAACCGAGAACCTCGAAAATGATCATGCATATACTTCCCGTCTGATAGAAGTTTGGAATTAATCACTGGATCCACAGATCCAAATACAGAACACATGGAAACGATAGTAAAAGTGATCCGTGGATTTGTCAAGTGGACTTCATCATGCCAAAGAAGAAAATTCCTTTTCCGTTGATGGTTCAGAAAGGTTTTTCGAACGAATCAGGTCCTGTAGCCGTCATGCTCCACGATCATATGCAGGGTCGGAATTTTGTCAAAGGAATGGCGGATCATATTGCACTGTTTAAACAAGGTGATTCGGGTGCATTAATGCCATTATCAGCAATATGCTGGGTTATACTGAATTACTAAGGAATCATATCGCTAAAGAGAACACCGTGCTGTACTGTTTGGCTGACAAAGCGTATTACCACTTGCCGATCCAGGAATTGTTATTGCTTGGGTTGGAACGAAATTGAACTTGACCACTCAAATGGTTTAGTAGCGAACGATTTCCTTGTCTAATCGATGAACTTGAAGATTCATATAATAATTGAGCCAGTACGGTGCATCTAAATTTTAACCAAATGGATATCATCTAACCTAGTTCTAAATTCAATAAATTACAAATGAGACAACGAAATTTACAATTCACTTTTCGAAGTCTAACCTTAATTGGAGTGATCCTATTATTTAGTATATGCCTGAGGATCAAAAACCAACGCACCAGGACAAAGCACAGGTTCAAGCTGCCAATGTTGTGGCTGACACCAAGGCATATAATGATAGGAAAGGAGTAGGAAAGTTTACCGAAGTTAAACTTCGGAAGTAATTGATTTCCTCGCTAAGGATGATTTGGGGAAAGTTGTATTCTCCACCAAATGCACCACATGCCATAAGCTATCTGCCGAGAAGTTCGTTGGTCCGGGATTTGAAGGTGTCACTCAACGTTGAACACCTGAATGGATCCCATGAACACTGAAAGTAACCAATCTTGAATTGATAATGAAATCCGATCCGGTAGCCAAAAAGTTGTATGAGGAGATGCTCACCCCAATGGCTAATCAGAATATTTGGTGATGAAGACGCCAGAAATATTCGGAATATCTTCGTCAGAATGACAATAAGTAAGAACCTCAATCCTCCATTAAGTACTAACCCATTAATCGACTCTTATGGAAATATTCAGTCCAATACTGTTGGAATGACCTTATCGCTTGATTGGCGGTTATTTACATCATGTAAAACTCAAAAGTTGGGAGCATGATGTTTGGAGATGCATAAAAAGTGTATGTAGCACCTGGGAAGTTCGTGATGAATACTACCTCTTTACATCAGGTGGTTTTAGTGCAGCCTCGGGGTTTACGGGGCTTCCATCAGGCCGTCTTCTAAAACATTGGGGTGTTTCCGAGATCCAACAACTGGTTGGGGATATACGAAGAAACCCGGCCAATGCTATTACATCATTTGGTTTTGTGTTGTGAGAAGCCATCATCCGGAGCTACAAAACCAATGGTGAAGACGATGGTCGTTGGATTTTATAAATGGAAACAATACCCTCGTATTGCACTATTGACCTCACTTCATTTCGTACAGTTGATATAATTGAATTACCTAATGCCGGTGGAAATCATGCTTCGCCTTTTTATAAAGAAAATACTGAATATGTTGTTGGGAATTTGATTCTCAATTTCCTGTTGATGGAAAGACTGAGTAACGCTGAAACATAAGGAGAATTTTAAAGGAGCTGCTACTTTGCAAAGTTTGATCCTCAAAGTGGAGAGATGAGCGTTGGCCCTTCAGATTATTGTTCCGGATTCAATTATGACCTGGCACATGCAGGCAAAGGTGTTTCCATGACTGGATGTTTTTTACCAGTTATAATTAAGAACAGTACATAACCTCCTTGGAAGTAAATGCTCAGAATGACAAAGAATTTTGTTATGGCAAACCGAACTGGAAAGCGGAAGGAATTGATTTCACAGGAAAAGGTAAAAATTCCCTTCTGTTCCTTCCATAATATGTATGATGAAAAATCACATTCTGCTGCTTCAAAAGAAGAAAAAGAAGTAACTGTCATTCTACAGAAGAAATGCCAGGCCGGAATTATATTATGCTTGCCCAAAGTCTTACCTCTATGGTTGTGACGCATGGCCTGATGGAAAGTATATTGTGGC
>JADJGZ010000052.1 GCA_016707785.1 Bacteroidales bacterium
TTTTCAAATTAACCCCACATGATCCTACTCATTCCATTGTTACTATTATTGATCCCCATCGGCCTTCAATCCTATTTCGGAGGTGATTTGCTAAAACAGCAGAAGCAGATGTACTATTTCCTGCTATCCATTGGAAATGTGGTACTGATGATCGCTATGGTATTCGCAGGAATGCTGATATCCCTCAAAGGCCAGCAAATAAAAGGCATCAGCAGTCTTTCCCCCGGATTCCTGGCTTTTGGACTTTTGGCATTATTCTTCCTAGTGGTCTATATTGTTGTCCAGGTTTACCGCAAACGTAGTTAGCCTTGATGTAATTAGCGAGTTTTCATTATTGATTAAATATCTATTTGTGTTCATTGTTTTTCATTCAGCGATTTGAGTTATTTGTGTCCTTTTTTATTTCCAATATTTTCGGATTTCCCGGATTTCATATGTTTGTATGCAATATTGGTTTCATTAAGTAGGAATTTTTCAAATTGTCGAATTGCCGAATTGTCGAATTGTCAAATTGTCGAATTGCCGAATTGTCGAATTGTCGAATTGTCAAATTGTCAAATTGCCGAATTGCCGAATTGTCGAATTTTCAAATTTTCAAATTGTCAAATTATGTTAGAAACTATCAAAATTGAAAATATCCTGTTTTTGGATATAGAAACCGTCCCGGCCATGCCCGAATTCGGACAGCTGGATGAACGCATGTCGAAACTCTGGCAGAAAAAAGCCGAACGCATCAGGCAACTTGAAACAGATACGGTGGAAACCTTATACCCCAGGGCAGGTATCTTCCCCGAATTTGGTAAGATTATCTGCATCTCCGTGGGCTCCTTCAGAAGCGGTGAATTCCGGCTCAAATCCTTTGCAGGTGATGATGAGGCCGTCCTGCTTAAACAATTTGCCTTTCTACTAAATAGCTACTACCAAAAGCCGGAGCATATGCTCTGTGCCCATAATGGCAAGGAGTTCGACTTCCCCTATATGGCCAGGCGAATGCTGATCAATGGTATTAAGTTACCTGTCATTCTCGATACCGCCGGTAAAAAGCCCTGGGAAGTGAATCATCTCGATACCATGGAATTATGGAAGTTCGGGGATTATAAGAACTATACCTCCCTCGAATTACTGGCCGCCGTATTCAATATCCCCACTCCCAAGGATGATATTGATGGCAGCAGGGTTTGGGAAGTCTACTGGAAAGAAAACGACTTGCCCCGCATTGTCACCTATTGTTGTAAGGATGTCCTTACCGTTGCCCAGATCTTCAGGCGCTACCGGGGAGAAGAGCTGATTCCGGAGGAGAAGGTGGTGGTTGTGTAGGGAGGGTAGATGTGAGAATTCAGAATCCAGAATCAGGAGTCAGGAGTCAGAATGAAAAATGACAAAGGGAATCGTGCTCTTAAATGAATATTTATTCAGTCGGGCAGGTGCAAAACCCGGCTGACCGAGGGAATCTTACTCAGGATTGTTGATTATTGTCAGTCGGGCAGGTGAAAAATGCAAAATGCAAAATGCAAAATGAAAAATGAAAAATCTGCCTGTCTTGGGACATTTCCTTATTGATCAATAGTGGTCTAAGTCGGGCAGGTTAAAAATGCAGAATGGGAAAACAAGAAAGTTTTAAAACCGAAATTCAATTCCCGCATAAATATTTCTTGGTAATCCCGGGTAGTAATAACGTGGTTCGTTATTTCCAAATCCAATTGCATTTACCACCAGCATCGAAGCGTAATGGCTGTCAGTCAGGTTATTAATTCCTGCATAAATATTGAAAATGCCTGTTTGCTTTATTTGAAACTGAGTCGATGCTTTAATACTGACCCAAAAATATCCATTATATTTCAATGTATTCGCATCGTTTAGATGTTGATTACCTGTATATTGCAGATGAGTTAACACTTCAGTCCTGTTAACCGGATTCCATGTCAACTGCAGTTGGAGTAACTGATCAGGTATGCCGGGCAGATCATTACCATCAAATCTATTTCCATCGTCGGTAAAATCAATGAACTGGTTACGTGAAAGAGTGTAGCCAAAAGTAGAATTCAGTTTTCCGGGAAAGCGTCTGAAATCGAAAAACCGATTCCGCAACAGAAGCTCAAATCCCTGGTGACGTGTTTTCCCTGCATTCATTCCAGTAAAAACATCTTCAGTTATACGTTTGGTTACCAGAAGATCATTCAATTCAATCCAGTAAAGACTTGCATCTATTTCAACGGCTTTATCCAGGAAGGTTAATCGTGTGCCGATTTCATATTGCATGCCCTGTTCCGGTTTGATGTCAGGATTTACATCGCCTTCAGGTAACAAAGTTTCTTCAGGGGAAGGAAGTGAGAAACCATGGCCAACTGAAGCGTAAACCACGAAGTTATCACTGGCTATATAATTGAATCCGATGCGGGGCGAAACAATTAACGGGAAATTACGCTCGCCTGATTGATCTCCATTGGCAGAGTACATATCGGTGAGCTGGTAGCTGATATAATTCAAGGTGCCTGCCATCGAAATGTTAAGCCTGGATGATGGCCGGTAATTCATAATTCCAAAAATACTGAACTGATTCTGGTTTCCCCGGTTCTCGTTCAGCAGAATTTCATTTTTATCAAGTTTCCATTTGTATTGTTCAACAATCCAGTCGATTCCCAAAATCCAGTCTGTTTTTTGCCTGTAATAGCTGAGCTTGTTGCGTATTCCGGTACTCAGTGTCTGGTCGGTGAGGTTATTAAAAGGACGTTTTTCATAACTGTCGCTCCATTTACCATGGACAGTAAAATGGTTGGTGAGCTTTGAAGAAAGTATGTTCATGAGCGTAATGCCTGCCAGGGCTTTCTGGTATTTCTTGTATCCTTCTATGGCTGCCCAGTTAGGAGCCGCAGCTTGTGGATCATTTTCGAATTGTGTTTTGCCCAGCGAACTGGGGATTTCACCATTAACTTTAGTCAGCATAATCGTTGATTTTACTGACCATTTGGTTTGTTTCCACTGTGCTGTCGACAGGAACGAAGTTCGTTTATATTCATTATTTTCCCGATATCCATCCGACTGCAGGTGACTGAGGCTCCCCCACAAGTTCGCATTTCCAGTGTTAATAGTTCCCGATAAATTGGTTTTCAACGTATTGAAACTTCCATAATTCAAACTTAGGTTGCCATTGTTGTGCAATCTTACCGGGGTGTACAGATTAATGCTCCCACCCAATCCTGAACCGTATAAAGCCGAAGCGGGTCCTTTGATCACCTCAATGCGCCCCAGGCTTTGCATATCAATTTCTTCGGGTGTTGAAACGCCATCAGCAGTGGTAAGTGGAATATCGTTAAGGTACGAATGTATCCGGTTAGTGTTGTAGGGTGTCCGGCTTCCCATACCCCTGATTACGATGCGATTTGTTGCATAAGTTCCGCTTTGCATGCTTACTCCGGGGATTGTATTAAGCGATGTTGCCATATTTGTACCATCGGATAGGTTCAGGCCTTTACCGGTAAGCACTGATAAACTTCCGGGGAAAGTTCGCAGTTTATTACTTAACCGGAAACCTTCCACCCTGACTACGTCGAGCAAAATAGCTGTATCAGGAGGTTGAGTATCAGCAAAAGGCTTTTCTCCGGTTTGCGCATGTATATCCGGCAGGCTGAGAAAAAACATCAGTATTATGAAGAGTCTGATGGAATAATACATTTTAACCTACATGAGAATGAGATGATTGAAAAACCTGGGCCCGTTCGGGGAGACGGGGGGGGGGGATGTAATCAAATTGGGCCCAAGACGTGTTTACAATCATTACTCAACAGGAACCAGCTTCACAATTTTCCCGGGATTTTCGATGGCTACATAAATGAGCCCATCAGGACTGACAACTACATTGCGGACACGCCCGATTCCCTGCAGGAGTTTCTCAGTGTGAATTACAGTATGGTCCTTGATCACTACCCTTTCGAGGTACTGAAAACGAAGAGAGCCCACAAAAAGATTATTCTGCCATTTTTTGTATCGGTTGCCGGTCAGGAATGTCATACCGCAAGGAGCAATTGATGGAGTCCAGTAGTAGACGGGTTGCTCCATTCCAGCCTTTTCGGTTAATTCAGTAAGGATTGTCCCGTTGTAATTAATTCCGTAAGAAATTACAGGCCAGCCATAATTAAGTCCTGGTTTGATCAGGTTGATTTCGTCGCCACCTCGCGGACCGTGTTCCGTTTCCCAAAGTTCGCCGGTAAGTGGATGTATACAAGTGCCTTGCGGATTTCGGTGTCCGTAGCTGTAAATAGATGCAATAGCCCCTTTTGTTTTTACAAACGGATTATCTTTAGGGATGGAGCCATCATCGTTAATGCGGTGAATTTTTCCGTTTGAGTTGTCGAGATTCTGAGGGAAATCGAAATGCTGTCCCCGGTCACCGATCCCGAAAAATAAATGTCCTTTGTTGTCAAATACAAGTTTACATCCATAGTGGTGTGATCTGTCGTTTTCATGATCTCCCCTGAAAATTACCTGCTGATCTACCAGTTTATCACCATCCAGCCGCGCACGCATGACGGATGTATTGCTTAAAGTCGCGTCGTTTTTATTGTTCAATGCACTGTAAGAGAAATATATCCAGCCATTCTTTTTGTAGTCAGGATGCAGGCATAAGTCGAGCAAGCCTCCTTGTCCTTCGCCCTTGATAGGCGGCAATCCTTTGATGGGTGGTGAAAGTTTACCATCGGAGAATCGATGCAATGTTCCGGCACGTTCCGAAATAAGCAGGTCGCCATTGGGTAAAAATGCAAGTCCCCAAGGAACATTTAATCCGGTAACCACCGTGTCAAC
>JADJGZ010000053.1 GCA_016707785.1 Bacteroidales bacterium
ATTCATCATAATGAATAAAACGAGTTTTGAAAAAGGGAAGACTTAGCAATTCATTTTCACCAGACGAATAGCCCAAAACATAATTTGGCAGGAGTAATTGGATTTTTGCCATGGCTCAGTTTTATTGGAATATTCGCTACGATTTACCCATTCAAAGACGGTGTTTTTCTATTTCTTCTGAAATTCTAATATGGGCTTTAATTTGATTGATTGGAATCTGTGGAAATCACTTATTGGTTTATCCATTAAACCAATTGCAATTGGCATAAAGTACTCTAATTCGAAAGCATCTACAACACAAACATAGTTATCAAATACATAATTTTTATCCGCTAGTTTTCCTGCCTTTAAATCTTCTTCTTTTGAGGTTTTTTTGGAAAAATCGTCAGGTAAATTGTCTGCGTACATACAATCCAAATGATAGAATATATTCGCCAACGCTTCCAAGATATTTGATTTTCCGCTTCCGTTTCTACCTGCCAAAATATTGGGGTTGAAATCTTGAGCTAAATGATAGTCAAAATCTCTAAGGAAATAGATTTCAAAACCACTTTGCAATGACCTGAAACCTTCGGGTGTATTTACTTTAAACCTTAAAAGCTTCATCTGTTAATTTTAGTTTTATGGTTTTAGTTTCTTCATCAAATACTTGTTCAATTATCGGTTGCTTGGCTCCAATAAATCGGAATATGATAGTTTTCCAATTGTCATACGTAAACTCAAAACCAGTTCCTCTCAAAATATATTTTCTAGCATATTGCTCAACTTCCTGTATTGTAAATATCCATTTGCAAATCGGTCTTTAATATGAACTGATAGAAGTAATCTTTGTCCATTTTGGAAAATTCAAAACCTTCGGTTGCTTCATCATCAGGCAATCGCAAATATTGTCGAATGCTCATATTACGAATATCCGTCTCTCTATTTGAAGGTACTTCCCCTTTAGGCAAAGTGTGTTCAAATGAGTCGATTAATTCCTCAAATTGTTCTTCTGTTAAATCTTCTTTCACTGATTCTGGGTCTTTTTTTTTGAATCTACCAGATCTGAAATATCCACTTTGTCTAAATCAAGTTCGCCATTAAATGCTCTTTGCCTAATACTTCCATAAAGGTTTTCGAGTTCTTTAAGGCTATTTAGGAATTTAAGCTTTAGAGATTCAATTTTCGTTACAATTCCTTCAAATTTGGCTTGAATATTAGGTTCGGGTAGAATAATATCAATGTTGCCAACTATGTTTAAATTTAAATTTTCCTGATTTCCACCTCTTGCCAAGCTTCTTAAATAATTGTAGCACTGTTTAAGTAGAATAAACAAAAAAACTTGATTAATATTCTCTGATGGAGGGATTGCAGCACATGCTTGATTTGTTGCCGCCTCAATTTTTAAGAAACCAACATTTCCTCTGGTCTTACCTTGACCATACATAGCGAGTAAAATAGTGCTAATAGGATAGACTTTACAATTTGAATTTCAATAGCTAGATTGGTAACAGTTTCTTCTGTTGAATAAATATAACTGCCATTAACTTCTGTAGTTTTAGCCCAGTTAATTTCACCGCCATAGTACTCTGATTCTCTTTTCCTGCTTGGAGTACCGCCAGTACCAACTTTTGTAATTTGACTAAGCTTTTGCGTTTCCCATCCTTTTCATTTTTTACTGGGTCTCCAAACATATCTAAAAAAAGTTGACCTCAAAAGTTCATCCAACAAATCAATACTTTCTTTTCGTTTTGGATTAATGCTTCGCATTGGGATAGAACTTTTGCACTCGTTTTGGTCGTCTAAAGTTGGAGGAAGTGGAATTTGTAAAGCAGAAAGACTTTGCTTATTCAACGTTTGCCCCATTGCCGCTTGATTACCACCAACTAATGGAATAGACTTTAGAACATAATACAAAACTCCTAAGCAGTTCTGATTCATCTTTGATTGGCAAAGCTGCTATTGCTTCGTTAGTATAAAGGTCTTTTCGCGAATGCTAATTTCCCAATACTGAGTTTGAAGCTCATCAACAAAGTTCCCTTTTTTACGATTTTGCAATTGGACTCAGCTAAAGCAATATCAGTGATTTCTTCTTTGGTTTTGGAAATGTACTTTCTTTTAAATCAGAAATGCTAACCTAAGAATGACCCTTACCCAATATTCACTTTTACTACGACTTGGTGTATTGCCTAAATTAATACTACAAAGTTCCGATAAAGGTTTATATGACCATTTATTATCCTTCATCTTAAAAATAGCTTTCTATTGATTTTATCTCTTTTACCAAATCTTCTTCTAATGAGTTCAATTTCTCAATGATTACTTTCGGCTCTTCATATTTTAACTCTTCAAAAACATCTACCTTATGTTTCGAAAAACTCAAATCATAATTAGCTTCAACAATTTCTAATTTTGGCACAAAGAAATATCTACCTTTTCTGTCGTTCTCGGCTTGACTATCTCTGATTTGAAATGCTTTACAATATCTTGCAAATCACCATAATCGTCTTTCCCATCAGGCAGTTTAAGTTTGTTTCGTTTATCATCGAGAGTATAACCATCTGATTCCATATCATAAAACCAAACGTTCTCAGTAGTGCCCCCTTTGGTAAATATTAATAATGCAGTACTTACACCAGCATAAGGTTTAAAAACTCCACTAGGTGCCGTAATAACTGCTTTCAATTCGGATTTTTCAATCAATATTTTCCTGGCATCTACAAAAGCACCACCAGTGCCAAATAATACACCTTGAGGAACTACAATGCCAGCTGTACCTCCCATTTCGAGCATATTGTAAATACGTTCAATGAAGAGTAATTCGGTTTTGGTAGTTTTTAAAGCCAACTCTTCATTAATATCACCTTTGTCAATATTGCCAGTAAATGGAGGATTTGCTAAAACAATTTTATATTGGGCATTTTCAGTATAGCTTTTACTTAAAGTATATTTGTAGTCAATTTGTGGACTTTTAATGCCGTGCATCATTAAGTTCATCAAACCTAAACGAACCATGGTTTGATCAATATCATATCCTCTATCTCTGTCGAGTTGAGTAATCATATATTGATATGCTCCAAGAAGAAACCCCCCTGTTCCACAAGCGGGGTCTGCAATGTTATGCCCTAGCTGTGGGTCAATTAATTCGACCAATAGTTTTATAATATGACGAGGTGTTCTAAACTGTCCATTTTTGCCAGCAGAAGCAATCTCACTAAGAAGCATTTCATAAACATCACCTTGGATATCTTGAAAATATTGTCCTCCTACATTTTTATCTTTTTCCATTTCTTCATAAATACCATCTATGGAACCAATAGCTTCCGTTAATAAAGATGGTTTAGGAATAATAAAAACGGCATTTGTCATGTGTTTTGTAAAAGAGGATTCTTCTTTATCCAATTCCTTAATAAAAGGGAAAACATATTGTTGTACATAAGTCAGCATTTTGTCAGTTGGAGCAATCTGCTTAAACTGGCTCCAACGAAGGCTTTGTTTGTCAACCCCTCTTGTTTTCTCTATTTCTGCAATTTCCTCTTTAGTTGCATCTGCTCTAGGTCTGTCTTGTGGTAATAGATAAATACCTTCAAATCTAGACGTAAAAGGGTCTCCTGCAAATTCACAATTAGATTGATCTTCTAAATCATTTTCATCTATTTTCTTCATAAAAAGCAAATAGGTAATTTGTTCAATGGCAGTTAGTGGGTTAGATATTCCTCCACTCCAGAATTTTTGCCAAAGGTCATTTATCTTTGATGCTATTGCCGGATTGCTGTTTAATAAGCTCATTTTATGCTACGAATTTTTCTGTTAATACTAGTATTTCATGAATCTCGGATGGAGAGAAAATTCCACGTATTCCCTTTGGATGAATAATTGTAAACGGAGCTTGAATCAGATCTCGTTTCTCAATGTTTCCTCTCTCAATAATGTAATCTTTTAATAGGTTTAGAAATTCAATTTGTCTGGTTGTTAAATGGGTATGTTCACCAATAAATTGTTGCACCGACTTACTCACCTGGTAATCGAGACTTTCCAATATTTCAATGCCCAGAATATGTTTGATGAACTGAAGAAACTTTGCTTTTGATGTTTATAGACCTTTCTTAATAGCGACTCGGTGATATGTGGCTCTTCATCCTGAAGTTCTTCTGCCAGTTGTTGAGTTTCTTCCTCTGATATTGATTCTCCTGATTTAATTTTTCTAAAATCGGATTACGTGCTGTCATTTCTGCAATTTTTGATTCAACCATTTCACGATACTTTGTGATACTTACTGCTTCGTTTTTAGGCCCAAATTCGACAATCTCTTTGGTCTTTAACACGTCTTTCAAATTCAATTTAGTAGGTCCATCAGGTTGAAATAGAAGTTCTCTAAATTTAACAAGAGGAGAAATAGTTTCGGTTAGTTCATCAAATCCATCATCAGTTATTTGTGACCAAAAATGATTGGTATTAACATACTTAATGTATGAAGTATGTTTTGCCACTATGTTTATCGACAATGGCAATTCGCTAACGATTGTAATGATGTTTTCCTTCAATGTATTAAACTTTTCAGTTTCCTCTAATAAGTGAACAAGGGATATCTCCAAAACATCTTTTTGAAAGCGCATAGCTTTGAAATCAGTTTGAGATACTGTTCTGAAAAGTGGTTTGATGGTTTGTTTTAAAAATTCAATTTTTTCAAAATTCAAATGATTCCAAAAAACATCACCTTCTACTTTTGACAAATCAGGTTTAGCCTCTTGAATAACTACTGATTTCTGGGGTAATTCAGCAATTTGAATGCGTAACTTTTCAATTTCCTTTTGAGCAATTGCACCTTTGTCTTTTTCAAGAGCTTTCTCTATTTTCTCAATTCTAAATCCTACAAAGCGAACTGGAAGAGGTGTTTGTCCTTTTAGTTCTTTTCCTTTGGGGGTAAGTTTGAAATATTCAAAATTATCCCAGCAATCCATAATAAGGAAAGTGTCTTTTATGGGACACCAAGATTTCATTTTGGTAGGTTCTAACAATCTGGTTCCGCGACCAATCATCTGCCAAAATTTGGTATAAGAAAATACAGGTTTTATAAAGACCAGATTGACCAACTCTCGCACATCAATTCCAGTGTCCAACATATCCACGCTTAAAGCAATTCTTGGCATGTCTTTATGTGTGAATGACAAGAGACCACCTTGCCATATACTAGGATCATTTGAAACCAATCTTTTGGCTAATTCTCCTGCATATTCAGGATAAAGTGCATCAAATATTTCTTCAATTCTTTTGGCATGTGCCTTGGTAGAACAGAAAAATGGTTTTTCCTGGAAGCACGCCATTTTGGATCTTTAATGCATTCTTCCATGAATTCCTTAACAATGGTAACGTTAGTTCCTTTGTTCGTTACTGTCTTTTTCAAGGTCAGTACCTTCAAAATTGATTTCTGCAACTTCCTTCCCCTCCAAAATCATTTGTTTCTGATCTTCAAGACTAATAGTCCGCTTACTAATTCCTTCCTGTTGAAATTTGGTTTGGATTTTCATAACTTGAAAATCGCAAAGGTATGGAGGACTATTATTTACAGCTTCTTCATACGAATATGCAAAAGTTGGTAAGCCATCTTCGCATTCGAAGAGCTTAAATGTATTATGGTCAATAATATCTGTTGGTGTAGCTGTCAGCCCGAGAGTAATTATCTTAAAATAATCAAGTACTTCTCCATAAGTATTGTATATGGATCGATGACTTTCATCCACTACAATTAAATCAAAGAAATGTGGTGAGATTGAATTTTCTTCATCTCTGATAATATTCAACATCGTAGATAGGTGGAAACGTAATTCGTCTATTATCTTTAGCAATTGAATTCTCACCAATTTTGCCAACTTGGCTCATGAGGGAGAAACTCTTTAAATGCTTCCAATGCCTGATTTCGTAAAGCAATCCGATCAACTAAAAATAGAATACGCTTTGTCCAACCCGCACCATCAAAGTATCAACTAAAGCAATGCAAGTTCTTGTTTTTCCTGTTCCAGTAGCCATTACCAAAAGAAACTTACTTCTTTTCTTTTCAATTCCTTCTAGAACAGCCCGAATAGCATGAATCTGATAATCACGACCAGCTATTATTGTATTAATTATTTCCTTTGCAAGCGGTTTTCGGTTTTCTAATGTATTCATAACGTTCTAAATCATCACGAGTAGGGAAACCCAATAACCTTTTAGGAGGATGGTTTCATATCCCAGAAGAAAATTTCGTGTCCATTAGTGTAAAAGCAAAAAGGCAATCCTTTGTTAATGGAATCAGAAATGTGGTGGCAATATTGTTTGGCTTGTTCCCTTCCTAATTCTGCATCGACGATTGTTTTTTTTGCCTCGACCACAGCAAGTGGTTTACCATCTCTGCCAAGTAAAACATAATCACTGAATTGATGGCCAGCGTAAGGTGTTGGAGCTTCTTCTGCAAGACCTTTATCTACTATAATATCAAATTCTTCAATAACCTGAGTTCGGTCTGATACATTCCATCCGGCTTGTTTCAGCCGGGTGTCAATGATTTCTTTCCGTGTTTGTTGTTCGTTTTTCAAAGCCGATATAACTAATAGTTCAAATGTAATTATATTTTGAAAGTGTTGATGAAGTAGACTTTAGTAGAATCGTTATTTACATTTATTATACATACCTCGTACAAACTATTTTTTTATACTATTAATACTAAGTCATTATTTATCATACAATTAACTCCCATCAACTTCAGCAGCAGGCAAATCATTAAAATGCTCAAAAAGCTCCAGACCACTTTGTTCGAACTTTTTTAGTTCTTTTGAGTAGGATTGAATAAGGGAAAAGGATTCATTCATTGGGTTGATATTATTATCTTTATATAACTTGCTTATTTGAATGAGGGATCGTTTCTATTTTAAAAATATGCTTTCTAATTAGAGATAGATTTTATTACAAAGAGTTAATTATCCGATATTAATTAGTACTTCCC
Source organism: Bacteroidales bacterium (assembly GCA_016707785.1). Lineage (NCBI taxonomy): Bacteria > Pseudomonadati > Bacteroidota > Bacteroidia > Bacteroidales > Bacteroidales bacterium. Next base: position 6,959 of record JADJGZ010000053.1, read on the forward strand.
AGAAACCGCCACTAGAGGGACCCATATGTCGAATAGCTTTTTTATTTTTTAATTTCTCAAAATGCTCTTGAACTGTTGAAACTTGTACACCCCATAATTCAGCAATTTCTGCAAAACTTCTGCTATTATCCTTGATAAGAAGGACAACTAATTCCCGTTGCCGTCTGGTTAAAGGTACTTTTACACTGGTTTTTGTACTGCTTTTTACACCGGTTTTTGCACTGGTTTTTACACTGGTTTTTACACTGGTTTTTGCACTGGTTTTCCTAACGGTTTTCACACCTTCTGTTACACCACCTGTTGCACCATCTGTTGCACCACCTGTTAAATCACTTGTTACACCACCTTCATTTAAAGGATTAACAACTTCGGGTAAGAGCCAAAAAGTGACAACGGTATAATCAATCTCCTGATGAAAGACAGGTGACTGGTCTTTATAAATTTTCCAACCACGAATCATCTTTGTGAAGCCGGTACCGGCATTTTCGGCAAGACGAACCGAACGGAAAAGCTTGGCAAGAATGGGATTACGGGGTAAAGAGATATCTTCTCGTATGAAGGTTTCGATGGATTTAGGGGAGCACCCGGATTTAGAAATTCAATACGATTGTCGAAAACCCTGATGCGTGGCTTCATAGGGCTGAAATAATCAGCGTGCATCAGGAAATTTACTAATGCTTCGCGTAAAGCAGATAATTGAGGTACATCCTCTGATGCAAAACCTTCGATTGTAAGGTTTATCGGAATGTCGATGTATTTCCGCAGGCGATCAAGGATAGTAAAGTAGTATTCCCAGAGGTTTTCCTGCTCTGGTAACCGGAAGGAAAAAGGAGACGGTCCATCGGTATAACTATTGCCGGGAATTTCCAGGTAATCGACACGAAAATCAGGAAAATGATCCTGGATGGCATCGTTCTTACCTAGCAAGAGAAGGCCACTGTATGAAAGCTCACCATTTGACAGTTACAATACGAAGCTTTTCCAGAAACTCTGCTCTGGTTAACTTGTTGTAAGAGCTACCCGAATTATAACGTGACATATAATCACGAAAACGGTCCAGAGAATTACTATCCAGGCTTGACTCCGTTTTGCCAGGAATAGTTTTGGAAGTTTGCGTCCCAAATGCCTGGTCGCGAAACATAGCATCTATTTCAGCCTGGGTCGCACGATGATCACCACTGGCAGTGCGAACAAATGTATTTTTATCGAGTTGAAATAAACCGGCTTTGTGCAGAGACAGGAATGTAAAATGCAAGAACAGTATCCTTGTCAAAATTGAATTTGAGGCATTTAGGAATGATAAGGGTGTTGAATTTGTCCGTCGTCCGTAAAGTACTTGTGAAATCCTGCTCAATTTTTTCGGGATTATCCACACCAACGAAGAAGAATGACTTCCCAGATTTTTTTACGCCAAAAATAAGCCACCCCCCGGCAGTATTACTGAAAGCACTAACAGTTTCCCAAGCATTCCTGGGGATATCGGATTTGGCTTCTTTTACTTCGAAGTCTTCCCATTCGATATCTGCAAGTTTTGCTATGAGTTGCCCGCGATTCATTTCATAATGTTATACTCTGTCAAATGTATAAAAACTAATTCGGAAACAGAAGTGGAAATGACACTCGTATTTATTGGGTCATTACAGTTTTCAAACTGTTATGCCAGGTTTTCTTCATAGTCAAGAATATACAAATTCCTTTTTCCAATAAATTAATAGCAGAAACCTCACCCCCCATACACCGCCCCAAAACACTCACAAGCGCGGTAATCGCTTCCTTCTTTGTCCTGGCCAAAGGCGTTCCAGGCGGAGGGACGGAAAATTTGCTTTTCATCGACATTGTGCATGCTAACGGGGATGCGTAACATGGAGGCAAGGGTGATAAGGTCGGCACCTATGTGGCCATAGGAGATGGCACCATGGTTGGCACCCCAGTTCGACATCACGGAATACACATCGGTAAAGGCGCCTTTACCATTTAAGGCCGGGACAAACCAGGTGGTGGGCCAGGTGGGATTGGTGCGTTCGTCGAGTACCTGGTGGATTTCGGAATCAATTTCCACCGTCCAGCCTTCTGCAATTTGCAGCACCGGGCCAAGGCCTTTCACCAGGTTTACCCTCGACATGGTCACGGGCATTTCACCGGCAGTGCGGAATTGGGATGAATATCCCCCACCCCTGAAATATTCCCTGATGGCTTGTGGCCAGCGGGTATGGCTGAGGCATTCTTCCATCTCCTTTTCGGTGATTTCCCAGTAGGGTTTCATGGCCGGGTTTCCATTCCTGTCCTTCTGACGGGCAGTGGCATCAAGGGTTGTGGAGCCTGAATTGATGAGATGGATGATCCCGTTCGTGGCTTTTCCTGTGAGTTTCTTACCCGTAACGCGTTCAACAGCCTCCGGGCTCCAGTAGGTGCGGACATCAGAAAACACCTGGGCGGTATTGGTGAGCAGGTGTCCGAACAGCATGGCCACCCCGTTTAGACTGTCATTTTCGGTAGCCAGCACAAAAGCCTGCCGGATGCCATTCCAGTCGAAGGAGGAATTCAGAATCGCCTCGGGGAAATCGGCATTGGGCATATAATCGGTCCATTGGCGCTGTCCCTGGAAACCGGCCAGGATGGCATTATGTCCCCTGGATTCTTCCCCGAATCCCAGTTCCTTAAGTTTGGGATTGCCAATCATCAGGTCGCGGATGATAAGGGTCATTTTCACAACCGTTTCCCATTCATACTCCTTACGCTTTGCGTCGGCCTGGTTCTGCAGTTTATTGTAATCCTTGCCTTCCAGGCAGTACTTTTTCGTCCAGGCCAGGGCTTTATTAAACTCATCCGCATCATAGATCTTTTCATCGATGCGGCGCAGTATCTCCACCTGGTCCACAAACTCGGTCCTGATGCCCAGGTAATCGTGGAAGAAACCCTGGTTCACCACGGAGCCGGCAATTCCCATGGAAGTATAACCTATGGAAAGATAGGATTTCCCGTTCATCTGGGCCAGGGCAAGACCTGCCTTCACAAAACGAATGATTTTCTCCTTTACATCTTCGGGGATGGTATTATCATCTGCATCCTGCACATCATGCCCATAGATACCGAATGCCGGCAATCCCAGCTGTGAATATCCTGCTAAGGCTGCAGCCAGGTAAACCGCCCCGGGCCTTTCGGTTCCGTTAAAACCCCATACGGCTTTGGGAGTCATGGGATCGGTATCCATTACCTCGGTACCATAGCACCAGCAGGGGGTCACAGTAAGCGAAACGGAAACCCCTTCGCGTTTGAACTTATCGGCACACATGGCAGCTTCGGCAACACCACCAATCGTTGTATCGGCAATTACACATTCAACATGTTCCCCATTCCCGAAAAAGACCTGCTCTTCGATAAGCTTTGCAGCCATTTTTGCCATGTTCATACATTGCTCTTCGAGGGATTCGCGCACTCCACGTTCACGACCATCGATAACCGGCCTGATACCAACTTTTGGAAGTCGTCCTATTAATCTGCTTTTGTTTGAAGTTGAATTGTTGTCTGCCATTTTTGATAAAGTTTTGTATAGAGTGCAACTTCCGACGAGGGAAAAGTTGTCACCTGGTTATAAGGTATGTTTTGTTTCCCGCTTTCGGGATCCGGATAGACTCCTGCTGCTGTGAAGGCAAAGAAGGAGGCTCCCAGCACTGTGGTTTCCTTTTGATCAATGGTGACGACCGGGATACCCAGCACATCGGCCCTGAGCTGGTTCCAGAAGCTGTTTTTCGAACCGCCCCCGACACAGATCACTTGCTGGGCTTTGAAATTCCCGGCTTGTTCAAGGGCAGTCAGAGCCATTTTTAGCTGATAGCTCAGGGCTTCGAAGGCGGCCCTTGTGATTTCAGCCCTGCTGGTATTGAGGGTTAATCCCCCGATATTTCCTTTTATCAGCGCATTTTGGATACTATTAAAATCGGGGTTGATAAACACTCCGTTTGAACCCGGCGCTATGCCTGCGGCCTCATTCATCATGGTTTCGTAGCAGGTTTCCGGGCTACATTCAGCATAAAACCTGTGTTTGATCCACTCAATGATCCCGGAGCCTATCCAGTTCAGGCCAATGTCATAGATGCCATCCACTGCATCCAGCTCGGTGGTAATGCCTTTTTCAAACTGATGTTGAGAAGTGGAATACTTATCACTCCGCACCATGAGTATTTCCCAGGTGCCCGAACTCAGTACCGGCTGATCAATGCCAGCCCCTGATCCAAAAATGGCAAACTGGGTGTCATGTCCGCCCAGGCATACCAGTGTTCCTTCCGGGATACCCGTTAGTACCGAGGCTTCCGCATGAACCTGTCCTACCCTTTGTCCCGGTTTCCCATAGTCGCCAAACAGCCTTTCATCCACCCCTATTCTATTCAAAATCTCTGGGGACAGTCGCCGGGATTTGATATCTGTGAGCATTGAAGTGCCCAGCATTGTAAGATCATTCAGCTTTTCACCACATAACAGGTAATTAAGCAGGGAAGGCATGAACAGGAAGTGCGCGGCCTTATCCAGGATTTCGGGATGTGCTTCCTTTAACCAGATCAGCTTATTGATGGTATTAAAGCTATAAGGGTAAGTACCGCTAATGTTATATAATTCTGCCGGAGAAATATATTTATCCATATTCTTCAGAACAGGGATCGTCCGTTCGCATTGCCAGGAGATGACCGGGTAAAGAAGGTTTCCTTTTTCACCGAGCCATGTGCCGTCGACTCCAAAAGTGGTGGTTGTGACAGCTACGATTGAAGCCGGGTTTATGAGGGCCATCACTTCCCTGGAAGCAGTGCAGAGTTTTCCCCATATTTCATCGAGGTCCCAGATTCTGCCACCTTTAAAAAAGGGATCTTCCCGGCTTGAATTAGGGAGTGAGTGTGATGCCTTTATTTCACCGAAGGAATTCATAGCCACAACCCTCACATTGGTAGCTCCACAGTCGAAGATAATGGCCAGTTTTTCCATGCAATGATCAGGTAAACTTTTCAAGGTCTTTTAATTCGCTCATGGTGAGCCCTTTGGGGTCAAAGCCTGCCGACCATGCCAGCAGCAGCATTTTCGCCCCTTTGTTGGCAACATCCAGGAAGTCGAAAGCTTTTTCGATGCTTTCCCCGGTTGCCAAAGCACCATGTTTTTCCCAGAGGATTACATTCCTGTTTTTCAGTCCTTCAATCGTGACATTGGCCAGTTCTTCCGAGCTTGGCAATCGGTAAGGTGCACAGGAAACCCCTTTGGGGAATGAAAACCCTTACTTCGGGGCACATTTTCCAGAGGGAGTGGTTGAATTTCTCTTCATCCTGGAACAGTTCATGATGGCTCAGGACAATGAGTTCAATGGGATGGGTATGCAGCACTGCTTTATGGGAAGGTTTAAATTCCCTGTTAAAAGCATGAATTTTCACATGCGAAATCAGCTCGCTGGTAGGTTTAAAATCCGGGACTTTCGCCACCCCAGGTGATGTGGTAGCCGCTTGCTTCAGCATTGATCCGCATTATACAGGCTGCCTGTTCAGGGTTTTTGATTAATGTCCGGAGATAGCAACCGGTGCCTGTAATAAAAAGTGTAAGGTTAGAAGCATTTTGAGGAAGGGGGCAGGGAACAAAAAGACTGTTCTGCGGAATAGCGCTATTTTGAAAAAATTCTGACAGATCCACGGAGATATTTCCCGCATTTCTTTCGGCCCATTCCCTGTTCCAGAGGTATTCAGCAATGGATGAAACTTCAGAAATCTTCGACTTTACCTGATCATCAAGGGTTTTCACTTTTTCCATGGCACAGAAAATTGAATGATAAAATTATTGAATGATGAAAATAATGAAATGTTTGAAACCACTAAATTTGTGTCAGTTTCTAACATGGACTTTACACAATGTTTGTAAACAACTCAAAAAGAGGCGATCCCTCAGATGTTAAACAAGTACTTTCTCCCCTTCACCTGCAGATCTGGTGTTGCAGGTACTGGTATTTGACCCAATGGGAGTGTAATGAGATGTCGTTTCCATTCTGGCGGTTATACTGGAACAGGACGAGCAATGGGGAGATCTCCTTTGGCGGGCAGTTGTATGAGATGGAGGCCGGAAGCATCTTTATCATCCCTCCTTTTACAGCATACAACACTCATATTAAGGGACATAAGCGGTATGCAGAAGGAATCAATGTCAGGGGGAAAAGGGTGGATTTATCACAAAAGGAGCATGAACCGGGCAGGGATCCGCTTCTGCATTTATTTATTCATTTCAACTTAGGAGTACCATACGACAGGGTTACTCCCGGGATTTATAAGCTGGAGATCAGCCAGGAGCAGCAGGGCAAGCTTGAGGTGATCACAGAATTCCTTAAGACTGAGAACGAGAACTTCCCGCTGGACCTGAATATTTATTTGTATTCAATTATTACAGAACATGTGGCCAGGCTCAAGGAGGCGTTGTGGCAAACCACGAAGATCGATTTCAGGATCATCAATGCGATCAGGATGATAGAAAAGGAACTGTCAGGACATCTTTCCAATGACACCCTGGCTATGCAGTCGGGGATGGCCACCAACTCATTTATCCGTTTATTTCAGCAGGAAATCAGTCAGAGCCCGCAACATTATATCAGGCAGCAGAAAATTGACCGTGCCTGCATGCTTTTGCATCACAGTAATGCCAGTATTGAAACCATTGCTGCCGACCTGGGTTTTGCTGACCGCTATCATTTCTCGAAGGTGTTTAAGAAGGTGGTTCAAAAAACGCCGGCAAGGTACAGGAAGGAGAGTGTTTGGGTGTAGATGGTTGTTTCTTCTATATTTTCCATCTTGGGTGACTTTCGATAAATACTGTTTCAGGAAGAATTCATCTTTCTCAGGATGAAAGAATCCAGAATCCAGGAGTCAGGAGTCAGAATATAAAATGAAAAATGTGTTTTGTCCTGAAATAGGGTTACAGGTAAATCTATATTGGTCAGGCTGGCCAAAAGATTTAAGGATGCAGAACAGTCTCCTGAATTCTGTCTCCTGAATTCTGGATTCTATTTCTATTTCCCATATAGCTAAAATATATGTCCTTTGAACTTTTAACCAGTTATAAGTGTTATTATAGCGATTTAAAAATCCATAAAATCCTTAAGAGAATGAAATTAAAATCCATTTTTGTCATTGTTCTGATTGTTTCAGGGCTGACGACCATTGCCCAGAATTCGATGGAAAAACCAGCTGTTATGCTTGAAAGCCAGAGTAAATTCAGTTTTTCCGCAACCATTGATGAATTATCGAAAGCCATAGTTGCAAAGGGCTGGAAGATCACAATTACACACGATCTGCAGGAAACCATGAAAAAGAACGGGAAAGAAGTTCTGCCGGTAAAAGTGATGGAGATTTGTAACCCGGGACTTGCTTATCAAATCCTTTCAAAGGATCATCTGCGTGAGGTGTCACCCATGCTTCCATGCAGGATATCAGTGTATGAGAAAGCGGATGGCATTACGTATGTTTCAAGGATGAATGCTGCAGCTTTTACTGCATTGTTAGATCCGGATGCGGCTAAAACCATCACCCAGGCCTTCGCTGAAGCTGAAGATTTTATCAGGACAGTAAAAAAATAAGGGTTTCGATTTTGCAGCAGCTCAATCGGTCTTATTATGTTCAACAGCTTATTGATTTCACCAAAGCGAATCTCATCGTAAACTGATTGGATGAGATCGCTGATATTGAGTGTGCTGCAAGGCTCCGGCTATTCTACAACCAGCTTCCTTATGACAGGTGAAAAAGCGCCTGAAACAGTTACATAATACAAACCGGGAATCAATAGGATATTCATTTCGACAGTAGATTGTCCGGGCAGAATATCTTCAATTGTATAAACGGTTCTGCCAAAGGAATCTCTAATGGACATGCAGGTGGTTCCTTTAGGTAAATTTTCAATTCGAATTTTGTCCTTAGCAGGGTTGGGAAAGATCATTACCTCCTGAAGAGAGGCATTGTCCTCTGTACCATACACTTCTTCATTGATCAGCAGTTCCTTATTCCCGGATTCAACCAGCACAAAAGCAGTGGAAACCGGGGGGAGCTCGATTTTGACTTCATCACCAATCAAGGAAGCATTGGCAGGTATGGATTCATAATTAAGAGGGCCCCCTGCAACCAGGTTTGTACCCACACCATTTACCATGACTTTCCGTGAAAAGGTTTCCGTGTCGCCATTCCTTAAAATATAGCTATAATAACGGTCACCAAATTTGAAGTCCTGGATATTGATTCGGGCTACCTGTGTTTTTGAGCTGCGGTTAACAAGGGTCAGGGCTGACTGTCCGGATGAAAAAGCGGTTGGGAAAACCACCACATTGGTATCGCCTCTCTGTGTATAGTTGAGCATAACATCCCCGGTAAACTTCCTCATGAAATAAAGGTGGTAAAAAGCCGGGCGTGGGGCATATTTAGCCACACCGGGTTCATCTCCATTTGAAAACATCCCATGGTCGTTGCCATTATCCCAACCATTGGCCAGGTCCCAGCGAAGGGCAGCTCCATAGCCGGTTTTTAGCGCTTCTCCTGCCACCAGGACGGCATGCATTCCGTTTACATGCGAAACCGCCTGTTTTGAGCCAGTGGCAAAAATATTGTACTCAGTAAGAGCTACGGGAAGATGAGGTTTCCCGGCTTCATCAATTCCGCTGTATAAATAGGCTTTAATTTCCCCTGCCCTTTTGTAAGAATTCAGGATGGTTTCGCGGGAGGAATTCTGGTTATAGGGAGTAAAGTAGCAATGCAGCACATAGAAATCAGCAGCATCCCCGGCAATGGAGGCCACATCTTTATTCCATTCAGGAAACTCAGAACTATAACTATCGAGCATCACCAGTCCAATTTTGATATCAAGACCCAGGCTGGCAGCTGCTGCTTTCATGCTATCGATAAACACCAGGCTGTGTTGTGCATAAAGAGAAGGGGTAATGTATTCCGGCTGTCCGTCCTGGTTCAGGCTCTGATCAATCCTGTAACCAGCTTCCCAGCTTCCAAAAACTTCATTCCCGATTTCCCAGAATTTGGTCCGGCCATTGTCATAGCGCACCCAGTCGGCAGCCATATGGGCAGCAGTAGCCACTGGAGTGGGTCCGGTCCCATAACGGGCATAGCCGTAATTAACTGTAAGCATTCCGGTGACATCTGATTGATCAAGGATGCGGTAAAAAGAATCCACAGCCATTGTCCAGTTTTCCCATGAGTAGGGCCTGATTCCATACCAGGGTTCAAAGTTGGAGGTTTGCCCGGCAAGGTGTGCAGGGATATCAGTGGGACGGGTATCGACAGAATGGTTCCAGAAGAAAACATCCGACACACTTCCCGCAGGACCGCGCAGTACCCCCATTTTTCGGTTAGCCATATGATGCATTAGTTCTTCATTGTCCGACATACATCCCGACCACAGATTCGCATTGTCGCCAAATACATAGGGAGTAACCTTCGTAATAGTATCACCGAACAGCACCTTCAAGGAGACTGTCACCGGGTTGGTGGTTTGTTCAACTTCTGTATAAGCCGGGCTTGAAATTGAAACCGGTTGCCAGGAATTGAGGAAGAATCCCTGGTCCTGGCAATAGCCGGAATTTGCAGAGAAAAAAGCACTGAACAGCAGAAAGATGAAAAGTCGTCGCATAAGCCATGGACATTGAGAAATACAAAGTAACTACTTCTTTGGCAAATGTTTAACTGCAAGGTGTATGCATCGTCAAAATTACGCTAAGTAGAATCACTTCAAGGAGGCTAAACTCCAGGATACAGGCAATCGGAAGCTATGGTGTTACAATCAACACAAAAGGTAAATAATGGAATAGTATAGGATTCGGTCAGTAATCACAATAGACATGCATACACAACACATTTACTCATCCTTTCGAAATCTGAAATTAAATACAACGGTTATATCCATCACATAAGCAATCCAGAATAATAATGCAGGAATGATAATGATGAATTGGCGGGTACCGACTCCAAGCAGGGAAGTACCCCCCAGGTAGATCAATGCAAAAACAGCCAGGAAACGGATTATAAAGTGCAATTTCTTCCAATGTATAAGGCTCAATATGAAACTTAAAAGCATAAGAGAAAACAAAACAGAGGAATACCAGATTTTCATCAGGCGGACGCTGGTATGCATAATTTCCGGGGAATCCGAAGAGCATACGGCTAATATTTGCATAAATGTTCCTGACATATTTAAATGGATAAGCTTTTATATTCTGAATAGCCTTGCTTCGATATGCATCATCTTTTTGAACACCTTTGAATTTAGTGAACTCATCAATGTCTTTCTGATGGTTGAGTTTCAGCAGTTGGTTGATTCCGGGGTCGGCGAAATCGATCTGGTTTGCGGTAAATTTTTCATTATCCCAGGCGCCATATTCATTTTCATAAGGAGAGCTCATCCAATATAAGCGACATGCCTCCTGAATTCCCCCAATAAAAAATCCTGCCCGTTAACTGAAACGTATATATGAGATAAGGAGATGTTACAAGCATTGCAATCACCAATAAAATTACACTTCTGCGGGATTGTGGTGTTGTTTTTTGTATGATCCACATCAGGACATAAAACAACAACATGACTAGTATTACATACCCAAAAATTACTTTGGTTAAAGCAAGGTATCCAAGGATAAATCCCGACAGGACCATATATTTATTGGAATTGCGGGTGAAAGTCATGACCAGTGAATAGATCAGCAGGGATAACAGGAAAACAGTTAAGGATTCAGTAACAATTGAAGCCATATAATTATAGGAGCTATAGCAAAGCGCCCAAAACAAGCTAAATATCATTGCTTTACTGAAAGGGATCATTTTCACCAGCGCCTTAAATAAAAAGACGATGGATAAATATTGAAGGACAGCGTTCAATATTAAAATACCTGCCTGGGGTACCTTAAAAAAGACAAATGGCATTAAAAGAATCGGATAACCCGGCCCCCACCATAGGTTAATATCCGGTGCTGGTGGAGAATAAAACCCATGAAGCAGATTGTTGGCAAAGAAAAGATACCCCATTTGATCGCCTTCCGTGATCCTGCCACGAAATACAATGACAAAAACGATGAAAATAATTAAAAAAGGAGCAAATAACAGGTATGAATTCTGTGTCAGCTTAGGTATTCTCATAAACTAAATATATTCACTTTATCAAATATACAATTTTCCGCAAATAAAAGAATAAAAGAGTAAATAGTGTAATTATTCAAGTCAATAATTTCACTTTTCCATTCAAACAGTGGCTGAAAATTAATGATTTGCATTTTTTTCGAGACAATAAAAAATAAATTTTCATCCACTTGTATCAAAGCATTAATTATGTATTACATTTGCATATATCAATAGTATGTCTGAACATTCATACATAGTAACCAAAAATTAACCAGATCATGAAAAAAACATCTACTTACAATCCTTTTGCCGGCAGCAGGAAATCCACACTCCTTGCCTTAGCCATCCTGATCTTCACCACAGCAGTGGTATTCGTTGGCTGTTATAAATTCCGCTCAATCGGGCAACCGGAAGCAGGATTCACCAATAGTTACTTTGATGTTCCCATCGTTGCACAGCGTGATGACGACCCGGGACTGGGAGATGACGAATGGGCGAATACCCTTCAGAATATCGGTTTATTTGGGGTTATGGTACCTGATGGCTGGCTTGTTGGCGATTCCATTGAATATACCATCATCTCAAAAGACCCTGCACTTAATAACACAGGTTTCCTGGTTTATAGCTTCGCGCATTCAAAAACACTCAAAGATTCAATTCCTCCATTGCCCGGATACCATTGGTGGGGCGCCATTACCGACCGTATCGCTGAACTGACCCAGCTTGATAGCTTTTACTTCACTCCACGAATTAAAACCGATGGAAAAGTGGGAACCTTTTTCCTAAGGTATGCAATTGGTGATAAAGACTACTGGGACCGCAATCCTGCCGATCGTTATAACTATGGTGGCGGACTTTCTGACCCACAGAGCATCACTATCGTCAGCGGAGTAGGAGTTGATGAACTTCTTAGCAGTGCCAACGTTTCCATCTATCCCAATCCTACCGATGGGATGATGAATGTGAAGCTGAATGGCTACAAACAGCAGGTGATTCATATGAACCTCATCAATACTGCAGGTAAAACCGTGTTGAGCCGTGAAATTCTTTCTGCCTCCAGCCAATTCAACCTTTCATCCTTACCAAAAGGTGCCTATGTGGTTGAGCTTAAAAACGGACAGTTCAGGCATAATTCCAGGATCATCCTGAAATAACTTTTATCGTTAAATTGCTTGAAACAATAATATTGTTTCAAGCAATACATCTTCATTTTTTTTGATCTTTCGTCATCACTGGCATAACTGTGTTATCCATGTAGGGGCATCTTATGTATGCTTAAAACACAATGCAACAGGTAAAAGATAACTTAGCCAATCCTATGAGAAAACAAACAATCCTCTTGCTGGCCCTGCTCAACCTTGGCATTTGCAACATTAAAGCACAAGTGAATCCTGACCATGACTTCAACGCATTATTGAGGAAGTATAACGGGGGTTGGATAGCCGGTGATGCTACCTTTTCTATCGCACTTCCTGAGCAGAAAACCCTGTGGTTATTTGGCGATAGTTTCATCGGCACAGTAAATCCGGATAGCTCGATAGTGGCAGGTTCCCATTTTATCCGCAATTGCGCCGTTTTGCAGGATGGCGACTCAATGCGATCGCTGCATAGAGGTACTTTTGCCAATCCGGGCGATTTCTTTCCATCGGACAATCCCGATTCACTCTGGTTCTGGCCTGAACATGGACTGGTTGAAAACGACACCCTGAAAATCTTCTTTTCGGAATTTATCAAAACCTCCGGAACATCCGGATGGAATTTTAAATACACCGGCGCCGTCATCAGCTTTTTCTCACTTCCTGACATCAGCCTGCTGGGTACCTATCGCCTGCCCTATTATGATGTAAACAACGTTTGCTATGGAAATGCAGTCATGACAGAAAATGGTTATAGCTACATTTACGGAAGGCAGGAAACAGATACCGTTTCTCATGTTGCTTATCCCCATGTAGCGCGTGTTCCGTCAGGAAACCTGCAGGCTCCCTGGCAATTCTTCAATGGGTCGGGATGGGTAAATGAACCGGATGCCTCCTATCGGATTGGCAATGTAGCTGTTTCTCAACAGTATGGCTTCTTTAAACAGGATAATAAATACGTTCTGCTCTCACAGGAAATCTGGCTTTCGTCGAAAATATATTCCTATACCTGTGTCACTCCATCGGGCCCTCTTAATAACAAAGGTCCTGCTGTATCAAACGCCGATGCTCTACCCGGGTACCTTTACCTACAATGCATTCCCTCATATCCAGTTCACCGAAAACGCTGAATTGCTGGTTTCTTACAATACCAACGGCGATTTCTGGTCGATCTTTAATAATGTTGAGATTTACAGGCCCCTCTTCATTCGTGTCCCACTTTCCATGATTGACCCTTCCTTCCCGACCGGTATGCTTGAACCTTTGAAGAATACCCAACAAGGCTCATTGAAGCTTTTCCAGAATCAGCCAAACCCGGTAAAGGATCAAACGGAAGTGAAACTGCAACTGGATCGAAAGCAGTACGTGAGCCTGGAACTGCTTGATATGCAAGGGAAAAGAATCAACACCTTTATAAATTCGGAACTGCAACCCGGAACCCATACCTTCTCCTTCGACCTGCAATCCCTTGAAAGTGGCATGTACTGCTACGGAACCGGAAACCACTACCTGAAGCTGATCAAGAATTAAGCGCTTATCCTTCATTCAATCTTTTGCTTATGATTTTTTCTATTGACCATAAAAGCGCAGTCCCATTGCATGCCCAGGTGGAGACTTTGCTGCGCGACCTGATTTCTTCGGAGGAATATCAGACTGGTAAATTCCTGCCTAACGAAGTGAACCTCGCCAAGCAGCTTGGAATATCAAGGAATACCGTGAGGCAGGCTACCAATAAACTTGTGTATGAAGGTCTGCTGATTCGCAAAAAAGGGGTGGGTACCCGCGTTGCCGATCAAAGTGTAGATACCAGGATCAATAACTGGCTGAGTTTTACACAGGAAATGCAGTCGAAAGGTATAAAGATCCGCAACTATGAAATCACCACGGAATGGGTGGAAGCAGATGAAGAGTTAGCCGCTTTCTTCAGGATCCCTGAAGGTAAAAAAATCCTGAAAATGGTCCGACTGAGGGGCCGTATTGAATACCCGTTTGTTTACTTCATTTCCTACTTCCATCCGATGGTGGGACTTACCGGGAACGAGGATTTTTCAAGACCTCTGTACGAAATCCTGGAAAAGGATTATTCAGTGGTTGCCAAGCTTTCCAAAGAAGAGATTTCTGCCCGTGCTGCCGATAAATTAATGGCGCAGAAACTCAATATCAAAACAGGTGATGCAATCCTGAAACGTAAGCGCTTTGTCTTCGACCCGGGAGGCAGGCCCATTGAATACAACATAGGATATTACCGGGCCGATTCATTTGTGTATACCATTGAAAGTGAACGTGATATTGCTTAATCACACATTTTCTGCATAAATAATTTTTAATCCATCTTTAATGAAAGCCTTTTTCATTCAATTTATCCTGTTCCTTTCGGCATATATGGCATATGGCCAGCAGCGAACAATCACAGGAACTGTTACCGATGCTTCTGATGGTACAACCATCCCGGCAGTAACGGTCCTGGTAAAAGGAACCACACGCGGTACAACCACCGACCTCAACGGCTTTTACAGCCTTAAAATCAACGAAACCGACAAAACAATTGTCTTTTCTTTCATGGGTAAAAAAGCCCTTGAAGTTGCCATTGGAACTTCGGCGGTCATCAATGCCAGACTGGAATCGGCTGATGTCAGTCTTGATGAACTGGTGGTAGTCGGATACGGCACCATGAAGAAAAGCGACCTCACAGGTTCTGTGGCATCTATTCGCACCGATGACCTGAAAAAAATTCCTGTTAATTCCTTTGACCAGGGAATCCAGGGGAAAGTGTCAGGAGTGCAGGTTACCCAACTTTCTGCCCAACCGGGAGGAGCCTTGTCGCTGCGCATCAGGGGAGGAAATTCCATCATGGCAGGCAATGAACCTTTATATGTTATTGATGGAGTGCTGATTGAAAGCCAGGTAGACTTTTCCTGGATAGGCTCACCTTCGCAGAACGGACTGAGTAGTTTTAATCCGAATGATATTGAATCCATTGAAATCCTGAAAGATGCTTCCGCAACCTCTATCTATGGCGCAAGAGGAGCCAATGGTGTGGTTCTGATCACCACCAAAAAAGGAAAAGCCGGGAAAGATCATGTTAGCTTTGAGACTTACTTCGGAATGCAGCGAAAGGCAGGGGATATAGAAGTGATGAATGCCAGCCAGTTTGCGAGGCTTTATGATGAAGCAGGTTTTAATGCAGACCCGGAGTTTTACATTCCCCTTTACCCGAATCCGGATAGCCTGGGTACTGGCACCGACTGGCAATCGGAAATCTACAGGGATGCACCAATACAGAACTACCAGCTGAGTTTCTCCGGAAGTAATGAAAAAACCACTTATGCCCTTACTGCAGGATATTACCGGCAGGAAGGGATCATCGTGGGTTCCGACTTCAACAGGTACTCTTTCCGTCTGAACCTCGACCGAAAGATGACAGAACGCTTGACCGGGGGGTCCAATTTCAGCTTTACCCAGACAAAATCCAATACCGTCCCGACCGATACCCCCGGAGGATTTTTCCCCGGCGTGGTAAACACAGCCCTCATCTTTAACCCGGTGTTACCTGTAAAAGACGACGATGGGATCTATACCTTAACGGATCCCAATGCCGATGCCTGGCTCGACAATCCCGTGGCTGTAACACGCGATGTTGTAGCCATCGACAAGGTAAACCGAATGCTGGGCAACGCATTTCTGGAATATCACTTCCTTAAGGAACTCAAATTCAGATCCAGCTTCGGAATCGATTATTACCACTCCCTTCAGGATATGTACACCCCCAGGTATGTCTTTTCAGGTTCATTTAACGATGGACAGGCCCGGTTTGCCAGCAGCGATTTTGAGACCTATCTTACTGAAAACACCCTCAATTATTCAAAGAGCTTCCAGAAGAAGCATTCTGTGAATGCAATGGTGGGTTTCACCTACCAGAAATCCAATTCCAGGACTTTTATCGATATAGCCACTAAATTTCCAAACGATATCCTGGGGTATTACGGCATACAGAATGCCACCAATATGCCGACTATCTATTCATCATTCAGTGAATCGGCAGTGATCTCTTACCTTGGAAGAGTAAACTACAATTACAGCGACAGGTACCTTTTTACCCTTACCGGCAGAATTGATGGCTCCTCCCGCTTTGGCGCCAATAACCGCTTTGCCACTTTCCCTTCAGCAGCTTTTGCATGGCGGGCATCAGAAGAAGATTTCCTCAAAACCTCAAAACTTATTTCCAACCTGAAGCTGAGAATGAGCTATGGGATCAGCGGCAATGACCGTATTGCCAATTATGCCTTTATCCGAACCATTTCATCTTCCATCTATTATTTCAATAATTCAGTACCCGCTTCAGGCTTTGCCCCTGAAAACCCCGGGAACGACAATCTGAAATGGGAAACCACCAGGCAGGCAGATTTCGGGGTTGATGTCAGCTTCCTGAAGGACAGGATCAGTTTTACTGCTGACTATTACCAGAAATACACCTACGACCTCTTGTATTATGCAAATCTGCCCTGGGTTACAGGATATACTTCCTATCTCAAGAATATCGGGGAACTCAGGAACAGGGGAGTGGAACTGGCAGTAAGTACCGTGAATACCATCCAGTCTTTCAAATGGAACACGTCTGCCAATATCTCCTTTAACCGTAACAGGATTATGCATCTCAACGGAGCAGATCTTTTTGTCAATAATGACACTTATAAACTAAAAATCGGCAATTGGGCTGTAATCAGGGAAGGCGAAGAGATGGGCAGCTTCTTCGGATTGACTTCTGATGGAATATGGCAGTCGGATGAAGCTGAAGAGGCCGCTATTTATGGCAATGAGCCCGGCGACTTCAAGTATGTGGATCAGAATAATGACGGGAAAATCAATACCGAAGATTGCAACATCATCGGCCATGCATTGCCTGATTTCACCTGGGGCCTGACCAATAATTTCTCTTACGGGGCTTTCACTCTCGATATCTTTATCCAGGGAAGCCAGGGCAATCAGCTACTGAACAGCAACCGTTTTGAGCTGGAATCGGGGAATGGATTATCCAATGCCTCTGTCAAGCTCCTTGACCGCTGGACACCGGAAAACCCGAGTGATGAATTCCCAAGGGCCAATCGCAATGCTGCTTACCTTAAAATGTCGGACCGATACCTCGAGGATGGATCGTATATCAGGGTAAAGACCATCACCCTGGCCTATGATTTACCGAAAAGGGCATTGGATTATCTGCATATGGACAAGCTAAGGCTCTATATTACCGGGCAGAACCTACTCACTTTTACGAAATATACCGGGTTCGACCCGGAAGTAAGTTCCTTTGGTATGGACAACACCCGTTTGGGGTATGATTTTGGCTCTTATCCTTCGGTTAGAACCCTCATTTTCGGAGCCAGCATCAATTTCTAATCCTTAAAAACAAGCATCCAATGAAAAAATATATTTGGCTCTCCCTTCTACTGCTCACTATGATGGGAATATCCTGCACCAAGGATCTTGAACTGGAGCCACACCAGATTTATTATGACAACTTCTACCAAACCGGCGATGATGCACTCAGCGCTGTGAACTCCGTGTATGATGTGCTTGGATCTGTGAACCAGTATTCCAATTACCTGTGGCTTATCCAGGATATTGCCTCCGATGATTGTAATGCACGTGCCACGCTGAATGATCCGAATATCCATGAATTCGATACCTATTCCCTCGAATCCAATAATAAATACCTGGCGGGGATATGGCAGTATTCTTACCTCGGAATCAGCCGGGCTAATGTAGTACTGGAAAAAGTGCCGGGGATTACCATGGATTCAGCCCTTCAACAACGGATCCTGGGAGAAGCAAAATTTCTCAGGGGGTTATTTTATTTCAACCTGGTACGATTATTCGGGGAAGTACCGCTCATCACGGTACCCGTGACACCTAACCTGGGTGACGATGAAATTTACCTGGCTAAATCTCCAATAAACACAGTATACCAGCTCATCATCGAGGATTTCAAAGCAGCTTCCATTCTGCTGCCCGAAAAACATACTTCTGCTTCCGATAAAGGACGTGCCACAAAAGGGGCTGCACTGGGATTGCTTTCTAAGGTTTACCTTACTCAACAAGATTGGGAAAATGCGTATCTCACTGCCGGGGATGTGATTGAAGCAGGGAACTATAGCTTGCATGCCGATTTTGCTACGAACTGGAAAGAAGCCAGTAAAAACGGGAAGGAATCGGTTTTTGAAGTTCAGTTTTATAAGAATGCCACTGCCGAAAACTCACAGATGGTGATCTCCGGACTGCCTTCATTACCGGGTGTTTTCAGCGCAGGTGTTGAAACCATGCTGCCCACAACCGATCTGCTGGAAAGCTTCGAAGAGGGCGATTACAGGTACACAGCTACATTCTTTGATAACTTCTGGACTTATACCTTTGAACCCCATATCTGGAAATATTGGGACCAGGTAGCTTATAAACCTCAGAATACCAGTCAGTCGGGTGCCAATTTTGTCCTGATGCGTTATTCCGAAATCCTGCTTATTTATGCTGAAGCCTTGAATGAAGCCAATGGTGGTCCTACTACTGAGGCTTTTGATGCCATCAATACGGTAAGGGAAAGAGCCAGGAATGGGGTTGCAGATGTATTGCCCGATTTATCAGGACTAGACCAGTCGTCTTTCAGACAGGCAGTGTTAAGCGAGAGAAGGCATGAATTTGTTAATGAAGGCCAGCGCTGGTTCGACCTGGTAAGAACAGGGAATCTCATCAATTACGTCAAACAGGCTAAAGGGGATAAGGCAAATCCTTCCGATTTCAATACTGTATTTCCGATTCCTCAAAGGGAACTGGATTTGAATAAAAACCTTAAGCAGAATTTGGGTTATTTTTAATGTCGGATGTGGAATGTCGGATGTGGAATGTGGGATGTGGAATGTCGGATGTTGAATGTGGGATTGCGGATTGCGGATTGTCCCGTAGGGAAGACTTTAGTTTGGAATGCTGAATTTTCGCTCAGCACCCGGCACCCAGCACTCAGCACTAATAATTTTGGATTCAATCAATTGACGAAATACAGATTGAAACAGATATACTCATCACTCAACAGCACTACTGAATTCATGATAAGTGGATAAACTCACTCAGCACCAGTTCAAGTGAATTACAAATAAATAAGAAAAAACAAAACGAGACACTTGAATTCAAACTACAATAAATACCCGGAAATCAGGATCAAAGGCCTGGAGGAGCATTGCTTTGACGGCTGGGAGGAGATAAATTCCCGGTTGGCAAAGGCTGTGGCTGAAATCCGGAAACCTTCGAAAGTGGTCGTTGTGGAGTGTTACCAGGGCGTGGATGATGGCGAGGTATTGCCAAACCTGGTGAAAGGCCTGAATCCTGTTTTAGTGATCTCTTCAAAGGATCTCATGCTCCGTCCTGATGAAGTTGAAACCCTTACAAAACAGGATGTTACCGATGACCGGATTTTTGGTTTCATGACCCGGCTTAATATGGAGGATTTCTTCGACCCTGAAAAAATTCTCCAGGCACAATCTTCCATTCATTCATGCACTGAAGGCATCGTCCTCGTATATGGTCCTGGTGCTGCCACTGTAATATCCGAACCAAATCTGCTTGTTTATGCCGATATGGCCCGCTGGGAGATTCAGCTCAGGATGCGACGCAAGCAAACCCATAACCTGGGGCTGGACAATGCACATGAAAACATGGAAACCCAGTATAAAAGGGGGTATTTTGTCGACTGGAGGGTTTGCGACCGTTTGAAGAAAAGGATTATGAACCGCTGGGATTTTGTACTGGATACAAACCTGGCAGGAGAACCAAAGATGATTTCAGGCTTTGCCTTCATGGAAGCTATGAAACAATCGGTAACACAGCCTTTCAGCGTGGTACCCTACTTTGATGCCGGTCCCTGGGGTGGACAATGGATGAAGGAGAAGTTCGGCCTTGATTCAGGCTTGTCAAATTATGCATGGTGTTTCAATTGTGTTCCTGAAGAAAACAGCCTGTTCCTTCGCTTTGGTGAAACCCGTTTCGAAATGCCTTCCATTAACCTGGTATTTACTCAACCCCGGTTGTTGCTTGGGGATCCGGTTCATGCAAGGTTTGGGGATGAATTCCCGATCCGTTTCGATTACCTTGATACTATGGGAGGTGGCAATTTAAGTCTGCAGGTTCATCCGCTCACCGAATATATCCAGCAGAATTTTGGCATCCCCTATACCCAGGATGAAAGTTATTACCTGATGGATGCCACTGCGGAAGCTTGCGTTTACCTGGGATTAAAAGAAGGCATTCAGCCGGAAGAAATGGCGGCTCAACTGAGGGAATCGGAAACAACAGGCAAAAATTTTGAGGACACTCATTTTGTAAATAGTTGGCCAGCCCGTAAACACGATCATTTCCTGATTCCCGGGGGAACCGTACACTGCTCAGGAGCAAATAGCATGGTATTGGAAATCAGTGCTACCCCTTATATTTTTACCTTTAAACTCTGGGATTGGGGAAGACTGGGCATGGATGGAAAGCCTCGTCCGATCAATATTGACAGGGGAATGGCAAATATTCAGTTCGACAGGACGACCACCTGGGTAAGGGAAAACCTTATTGGCCAGGTGGAACTTATGGCCTCAGGTGACGGCTGGAGAGAAGAAAAAACAGGCCTCCATGAACGGGAATTCATTGAAACGCGCAGACACTGGTTTACTAAGTCTGTGAACCATCATACAGGTGGCGGAGTCAATGTGATTGCCCTGGTGGAAGGAGATGAAATCATCGTAGAAAGCCCTGCCAATGCTTTTGAACCTTTCATAGTGCACTATGCTGAAGTCTTTATCGTCCCTGGATCAATAGGCTACTACAATATCAGGCCATATGGAACATCTGAAGGAAAAGAATGTGCGACGGTTAAGGCTTTTGTGAGAATTAACGCTTAGGAGATGGGGAGATGGGGAGATAAGGGGATGGGGAGAGGGCGAGATGGGGAGAGGGCGAGATGGGGAGAGGGCGAGATGAGGAGAGGGCGAGATGGGGAGAGGGCGAGATGGGGAGAGGGCGAGATGAGGAGAGGGCGAGATGGGGAGAGGGCGAGAGAAGGCGAGAAGGGGAGATGGGGAGATTAGGAGAGATCTACATGTCACCCTGAGCTTAGTCGAAGGGAGACCAGGGAATTGAGCCAGGAAGGTCAGTGATAATGTGAATTGGTGATGGAGAAGATTACAATATGTCAAGAAGCCTTGTAATTTAAATTTGAAAATTGGTCCGGGGATTGGCTAAATGGCACTTGGCTTAAACGGATGGATTGGATCATGAAGAATTTAGTCCGTGAGCGTGAATTAGTTGGTCCGCCGGCGGATTCGTGGACCCCTTTTTGAAGAATATAATTCGACTTAAATCAATAACAGAAATTTAAACCATCATCATAACAAGATTATTTCATGAACAACCATTCAAAGATTGCCCTGGGTGCCGATATAGGTGGAAGTCACATCTATTGTGCAGCAATTGACCTGTCGACGCACAAAATCATCCCCGGTACTGCCCGGGAAGAGAAGATCAACAACCAGGCACCAGCCGACGAAATTCTGAATGGCTGGAGTAAAGCCTTGCTTGGCAGCTTGTCGGCAGTCGATAGCTCCCGGCTTGTGGGAATTGGCTTTGCAATGCCCGGTCCCTTTGATTATGCCAAAGGAATCGCCCTGTTTGAAAGGGTTGAAAAATTCGAGAGCCTTTATGGGCTGAATATCAGCGAAGAACTTCGCAACCGCATGCAACTGGGGGAAGATATCCATTTCAGGTATATCAATGATGCCACTGCTTTTGCTATAGCCGAAGCCTGGGTGGGAAAAGCCGGAAATTTCGATAAAATGATTGCCCTTACCCTGGGAACAGGTTTTGGCTCAGCATTTGTTGATAAGGGTATCCCGGTTACCGATGGGGATACCGTTCCGGAAATGGGGTGTGTTTGGCATTTGCCATTTAATGATGGTATAGCCGATGACAGCTTTTCAACCCGTTGGTTTACAAGGAGTTTCTTTGATAGAACGTGGAAAAGAGTGGAGGGAGTAAAAGAGATTGTTGACCAATTGAATACTGAACCAGCTGCTGCCATATTATTTGAAGAATATGGCTCAAACATGGGTCATTTCCTGGCTCCATGGATCAGGAAATTCGATGCTAAAGTGATCGTCATTGGTGGCAACATTACCGGGGCCTATAATCTGTTTGGGCACCACCTCCTCGAAGCACTGAAAAATGAACAACTGGATGTCCAGGTTCTGCTCTCTGACCTCAAAGAAGATGCAGCCGTTATGGGGGGTGCCCGCCTGCTGGTTGAAGATTACTGGATAAATGTAAAAGATCTATTGTCGAAAATGTAACCTATAATAACTGTTCATATGACGAAAAAAATAAGAGTATCCTTCGTACTGCCTGTCCTCATGTCGTTCTTTGTCATGAGTTTCTGCGACCTGGTTGGTATTGGTGTCGACCGAATCAAACTGGAGTTCGGACTCAGTAATACCATGGTCCAGCTGATCCCTTCGGCGGTATTTATCTGGTTCTTTTTCCTTTCAGTGCCGGTAGGGGTACTCCAGGACCGGTTTGGTAAACGTAACATCCTCAACCTGGGGATGATCATTACCGCCATTGGACTCCTGGTGCCATTTTTCATCTTCTCAAAAGCAGCTATATTCTTTGGTTTTGCACTTCTGGGCATAGGAAATACCATCGTACAGGTATCAGCGAATCCCCTCATGGTGGATGTGGTTCCCTCCGATAAAACCTCCAGCTTCCTGAGCTTTTCCCAGTTCGTGAAAGCCGTAGGTTCTATGATTGCACCGTTCGTAGCAGCCTATTTTGCAAATCAATTCGGCGACTGGAAACTCATGTTCCTTGCTTTCGGTATTGTTTCCATCCTGGCAGTCCTATGGCTGGGGGTTACAAAAATTGAAGAAACCAGGAACACCGAAAAAAGAGCTACGATTGGCTCTTCACTGAGCCTGCTGGGCAATAACTACATTGCTTTGATGGTTCTGGGAATTTTCCTGGTGGTAGGTATCGATGTTGGTATTAATGCCGTATCAGGACAATTCCTCTTGAAGAAATTTGAAGGAAGCATCACACAGGAATTTGCTGAAAAAGGCCGCAGTATCTATTTCTTCGGAAAGATGCTGGGAACTTTCGCCGGAGCTTTGATGCTAGCCAAACTCTCTTCCAGGAAATTCCTATTCTGGACTACCATCCTCGGACTGGTTTCTGTCCTGGCACTCATGGTTGCCCCTTCACAGATGCTGGCTATGGGGGTAATATTTGTGATTGGACTTGGCGTTGCTAATGTATTCCCACTGATTTTCTCATTAACTGTTGAGAAATTCCCCCTGAGGGCTAATGAAATCTCAGGATTGATGATCATGGCCGTATCCGGTGGTGCTGCAATTCCTCCGCTTATCGGCTTCCTGACAGACCAGGTAAGCCTCACCGCCGGCATGTTTGTGCTCGTGGTATGTGCTGCTTACCTTTTCTTCCTTGCTATACTCCGCAGCAAAAAAGCGTGACCCACAAACTAAGATCTATTCTATGAAAAACAATATTTCATTAAAAATCATCACCCTGTTTGCAGGATGCTTACTTACCCTTGCTTCAGGTCCGGCATTCGGACAGGTAGTAAGCAGGGAGAAAGAACCGTGCAAGGTAGATGATAAATTCACCCGCATGTTCGCCCGCGATTGCTGTGGGGTAACCGGTGCTGATGGGGAATACTCTGTGCTTCTTCCTGATGGCCGCACCGTATGGATTTTCGGGGATTCATTCCTCGGAACCGTGAATCCTGACCGTTCAAGGGAAAAACGATCCCCCTGGTTTATCCGCAATGCTATGGCAGTTCAGGAAGGAGATACCCTTCGCAGTTTGTATAATGTGATAGACGGATGGGAGTCGTCGCTGGTCATTCCACCTGGAGCACCTAAAGGGACACAGTTTTCAGAAGACTCCCTATGGTACTGGCCGGGAGATGGTTTCATCGAAAATGGCAAGCTGAAAGTCTTTATGACGGCATTTCTACCAGGCTACCCCCGGTAACTGGGGCTTCAAATGGGTAAGTGCTAATGTGGCCACATTCACACTACCTGAAATCAAACTGGAAAGCATTGATCATTTCGACTATCCCAATGAAGCTGAAATACACTGGGGACATGCAATTTGTGATGAAGACGCAGATTATACTTACATCTATGGGGCATCTAATAAAGATAAACATGTGTATGTTGCCCGTGCTCCCCGCAACAACATCCTTGCCCCCTGGGAATTCTTTACAGGAACAGGATGGGATAAAGACTCGCATAAAGCTCAGCCATCCCTCAAAATTCAGGGTTCTGAGCAATTCAGCGTATTCAAATACAATGGGAAGTATATACTCTTTGTCCAGGAAGGTGGATTTATGACCGGAGAAATCTGTACATACATCTCAGACCTCCCATATACCGGCTGGAAGAACAGAAAGGTGATCTGCCACACTATGCTGCCAAAAGAAGTAGCATCTACTAAGAACCTTTTTGCCTACAACAGCGTTGCCCATCCACAGTTTATCGAAAATGGGGAATTACTGATTTCTACCTGTATAAATAGTTTTGAAGTGGAAGATGTATTCATGGATGCCAGCAAATACAGGCCTGTCATGCAACGTGTTCACATGAAGTACATTTTTGAAGAATAATCGGTGAAAAATCTGACCATGAAAAACCTGCTCATCCTCCTCATTTTATTCAGCTGGTTTGGCTGTTCAACTGCTGCCAAACAGCAAAAAGTTTACCAGTCCGACCGACTCCCAAAGCCTGATACCACCTGGATTTTCACCCCGGCAAGCTATGCTTCCAACCCAGAGAAACTGTATCCTGTGGTTTACCTTCTTCATGGATGGAGTGGCAGCTACCAGCAATGGGACGATATTATGGGATGCCAGGACTATGCAGATAAATATGACTTTATCCTGGTGTGCCCCGATGGATTGTATGATTCGTGGTACCTCAACAGCCCGGTGCTGCCAAACAGTCAATATGCAGATTTCTTCTTTAAGGAACTGATGCCCGGAATAAACAAAGATTATCGCACAGATACCAAAAATATCTTCATCACAGGATTAAGCATGGGCGGACATGGTGCACTGTATTTATTCTCCCTCCACCCGGAAATGTTCTGTTCGGCAGGAAGCCTGAGCGGGGGTGTTGACCTGAGCGATTGTGCCGATTCCTACGGTATTCCCAGGCTGCTTGGACTGAAAAACGATGCCTCCGATAAAGCCATCCTCAATAAGTTCTCAGTTGAGTATAACCTTGAAAGCATTCAGAAATCAGGCAAAGAGTTTATCTTCAGTTGCGGTACGGGCGATTTCTTCTACGATATCAATAATCAGCTCAGAATCAGCTGCGATAAACTGGGAATTAAAGCCACCTATGTATCTGCTCCCGGGGGCCATGACTATGACTTCTGGAGAACCCATATCAAAAGCCACATTCTGTTCTTTTCCGAACGAATAGTGAAATAGCTTACCATCTTTCTATTCACCACCCGGAGCCAAGGCTCCATTAATCTTCATGTCATGCGGAAAATACTAACTATATCCCTCCTATTTCTTATCGCGATAGCTGTTCAAGCCCAGCAGAAAGTGAAGGAAGTACTGATTATGCACCACAGTCACCTGGATGTTGGATTTACTCACCTTCAGCCGGTTGCCCTGGCTTTGCAGGTCGAATATATCAACCAGGCCCTGGAATTGCTCGATCGCACAGCTGACTATCCGGAAGCCTCAAGGCCAAAATGGACCTGCGAAGTGACAGAACCAGTGATGATGTGGCTTGAAACCGCTACAGAAAAGGATATTCAGAAATTTGGCAACTATCTCAAAGAAGGCAGGATCTGCATCTCGGCCCTGGAATATAACACTACACCCCTTGCAAGTTCCGAGGGCCTTGCCAGGCAATTGTACGATGCCGCAGAACTCTCGAAACGATTTGGTGTGCCCATCACTACGGCCAATCTGCATGATGCCACCGGCCTCCCCTGGCCCATTGTCGACCTGTTTAAAGATGCGGGAGTGGAAATGCTTACCATGGCCATCAACCTCCATCTTTCTGGCACTCCCAAACCAAGGCCTGCCGTTTATCGCTGGCAAAGCCCGGGAGGCAGGGAAATCCTGGTGATGAACGGGGAGCATTACTCCATGTTCGACCAATGGACTAATAACCATACGGGCAGCCTGGATACTGTTCAGGCCGGACTCGACAAATACCTGTCGTATGCAGCGAGTATGAATTATCCCTACGACTTTGTTTATCTTACTGCTACCTGCGCCCCTTATGCTTATGACAATTCGCCACCTAACTTCGACCTTCCGGCATTGGTGAAACGCTGGAATGAAGAAGGCCGTCAGCCAAAACTCAGGTTTGTAACACCCAAAGACATCCTGGCCCGGATAAAACAAATCCCATCTGAAAATATTCCGGTGGTAAAGGGCGACTGGACCGATTTCTGGAATTTTGGAGCCGCCAGCTCTGCAAAAGAAACTCAAATCTCATTGAATACCGCTTCCAATATGGCAGTGATCGACCTGCTGGCAGCTTTCGGGAACAGCAATCAGCAACTCCGGAATGCAAACAGTCAGATATGGGAGGATGTCAACTTTTACAACGAACACACCTGGGGCGCCTGGAACCCTCTCGAAATCCATCACCCCTTCCCTACCGCCCAATGGAATATTAAAGCCAATGCAGCTTATGAAGGAATGGCTTTCTCAAAGTTTTCTCTGGTACGCTACTTACAACAGCTTGCAGGTAATGAAAGGGCTTATGATAAAATTGAAGGAATAATGCTTGTAAATCCCGGTTCTGCAAGCGCCAGGGTTTATCCCCAGGTTCCCGATGACTGGTTCATTCCCGGCAAGAGAATTGAAACATGGCTGATGGGAGGTGACCGTTTTGAAAGAACGCCCAACCTCGGGAAATTTTACAGTCCTGTGGAAATCCCGCCCTATAGCTGGAAAAAAGTACCTTTCAGCCAATTGAAGGAAGCTCAGCCTGAATTCCCCATTAAAAGTGGAAAGGATTTCATTGAAACTGACTTCTACCTGCTTAAATTCGATCCAGCCACCGGGAAGGTTACCTCTTTGTTCGACAAAAAGCTCAAAAGGGAGGTGTTAAATACTAACAGCCCTTATGGGTTCTTCCAGTATGTTCATGAAAAACCCGATCCAGCTGTCAATCCGCTGAGAACTGCCTTCCATGTGAGGAGTGTTGAAAATGAGCGTATCGGCCTTACCGGCTGGAAACCCGACTGGAAAGCTTCCTATAGCAGTATCACCCTTAAGGAATGCAAGGTGGAACTCACCCCATTCACTGCAACCCTGGTGATTACTTCAATTGCGGAAGGTACTGACGGACTGGTTCAAAAGATTGTCCTTCATGCTGATTCTCCGATTATCGACCTGGAAGCTGACCTCCTCAAGACTGAGAATGTTATGCCGGAAAGCATCTATTTTGCCTTCCCTTTGTCATTGGAAGCAGGCTGGAAAGGATTTTTTGATACAGCTGATGTCCCGGTGGAACTGGATAATGAGCAATTACCGGGATCCTGCCATGATTGGGTCACCGTGAGTTCATTTGCCAGCATCCATGACCGGCAGTTCGGGGCAACACTCTATTGTCCGGATGCCCCTATGGTGATGTTCGGTGATTTTAATTTCGGAAGGAACCAGTCGGTGATACCCCGTGATAAAAATCCATTACTCCTTGGATGGGCTACCAATAATTACTGGGAAACCAATTTCAGGGGAGCACAACCCGGACAGATCAAACTGAGGTACGCATTCCAGTCGCAGGGCACTTATAACATGGCTGAAGTATCAAAAACAGCCCAGCTGGTCAGCAGTCCGGTTATACTCCACCCGGTTGTGAACTGTGCTGCAACAGAATCGAAGTCATTCCTGACAATAAACCAGGAAGGGGTGCGGGTAACTTATGTAAAGGAATCAGATGACCGTAAGGCAAAGATCATCCGGTTGGTTAACCTGACTGATAAAGCCATGGATGCTGATTTCAGTATACCTGGTATGCAAGTTGCCGCAGCCTGGCGCTGTTCAACCACCGAAGAAAAGAAAGACGCTCTAAAGGTTCAGGGCAACCTGGTGAAAATTAACCTCCGGCCAAGGGAAGTGACGAGTGTAAGGGTGGAGTAGCCTGGGTCAAATTAAGGATCCTTGATTGTTTTTTCCTGAAAAGTACAATCTGCTTATATAAGATTGCGGATTAACCTGAAGGGAAACCCCAGCAAAAATTATTGAAGTCGTAAATCAAGAATTCTATAATTAAGACAATTCGTGCTTCTTGTAGGAAAATAGAACACGAATTACACTAATTGAGCACGAATTTTCACGAATAAGAATCCGTGTAAATCCGCGAATGGAACCGTCGGCCAGCCGGCGAATCCGCGTTCCATTTGCCGAGCTATTGAATATCCTCCGACCCATTTTACATTTTACATTTTGCATTTTAACTTTTACATTTTGTTCTTACCTCGCCCTCATCCGGTTCCCCTTCGGATCATGGGTAACTTCTGCAAGGCCCAGTTGTTCCATAAGCGGGGGAATATACATTCCAAAACGGCCACGGAAGCCTTTTTTAAGGCCGTACCAACCACCAACCGGGTTACTCTCCGACCGGCCCCAGGCTTCAACAGTCCCCTCTTTTGCAGGTTTCTGCTCATCAGCACTCCCCAGTTCCATCCAGTCCCCATGCTTTTTTAACATTGCATGCAGATCGTCGAGACAACGGATATCATAATGCAACACCGTTTTGCCGACCGTACAAACCAATATTTCCCTCCCATCTTTTTCATCCACATGCATGGTAAATTCAGAAGACAATGGTGGCGTTTTTAAAAGCATAGGTTGCTCTTTTGTTCCGATTTTTTCTTTCATAATAGTTTGGGAATTAAATTCTTGAACTTGCTTAGTGAAGGTAAATCTTTTCTTGGGATATGATTTCGTTATCTTTCCTAACCTGGAGGATAAAAATACCGGGATTGAGCATCTGTAATGGCATAGATGAGTTCATCAGGCGGCTTTTCAGCATTTCCCTTCCAGAAAGATCAGTGATGATAACTTCAACAGGTAACTCATCCTCCTGAATGACCAACTGCTTGTTTTTCAATACAAATAGCTTTTGAGTCACTTTTTCTGTCAATCCGACTTCCCTTTCCACATATTTCAGGACCTCCTGCACCCATAATCCATATTGTTTACCGCTGGGATGCAAGCCATCGCCGGCAACCAGGGTTGGGTCATTTAGTCCATTCCTTGAAATCGGGGTGATGTCAACATAACGTATATCATAAGTCTCAGTAATAAAACGATTGGCTGAATTGAAGAGGTCGATTTCGGCACTGATGACCTGGCTGCCATTTCCAAGGGGTGTATAAGCATAGTCTGGAATAGAAAGGACAAAAACATGAGAAGGGTCATTCCCCGCGAGTTCCAGGGCTTTTTGAAGCAATTCTTCAAATTCAGTCATATACGTCTGAACCGTACCACCCTGGTATTGGTTATTCACGCCAATCAGCAGCGAAACCAGGTTATATCCTTCCAATGGCATTTGCTGCTGAATTCCATTACGCAGGTTATCAGTCCGCCAGCCTGTCTGGGCAATGATTTTCAATTCCTCAACAGAATATCCTCTTATCTGAAACTGTGCCACCAACTGGTTTGGCCATCGTTCATCCACACTAACACTCTGCCCGATGGTATAAGAATCACCCAATGCCAGGAAACGCAATGGCTCCCTCACTTTGATGGGCTGAGCAAGTATAATGGAATTTAAACAAAGCAGTAATGCCAGTAGATAAAAAATCCTGATCGGTAATTGGGTAAACAATTGTTTCATAGTCAAGTAACAATAATCTGGTCGGTCATGTTCAACAACAGTTATTTTTAGGTTTTAACTTAGAGAGGGGCCCCTTGATCAAACAAATTTCCCTTCCTTGCGTTTGAACTTTCATTTAGACTCAAACAACCATCACTCATGCTTGCAAACAGGATCAACAAGGAAATTTTACGTAAAAGGCTTAAAAACGAAACATTTAAAAGAAAAACCCTCTCTTTCTACAGATACGTCCCTTTTGAAAACCCACAGGAAACCAGGGATCATTTCTATGCCTCCTGGTCAGAATTAAACTGCTTCGGAAGAATTTATATTGCCCGCGAAGGTATCAATGCCCAGATGAGTGTTCCTGAACATCAGCTGGAAGCCTTCCTGCATCACCTTGAATCCATCCCACAGCTGACTTCAATGCCTATTAAGTATGCAATTGTTGATGATGGAAAATCATTTTATAAACTTACCATAAAGGTGAGGCCTAAAATTGTAGCCGACGGACTGGATGAGGGTTCATACGACCTCGGGAAAGTAGGCAAACACCTTAATGCATTTGAATTCCATGAGCTATCAGCAGATCCGTCAAACCTGGTAATCGATATGCGTAATCACTATGAAAGCGAAATTGGCAGGTTCGAAAATGCCGTTTGTCCTGACGCCGATACTTTTAAAGAAGCGATTCAGGTGGTCCTAAGAGATTATAGTGATCAGAAAGACAGGAAAGTCCTGCTTTACTGCACAGGTGGTATCCGATGCGAGAAAGCGAGTGCATTCCTGGTTCACCATGGCTTCAAAGATGTATCCCAGCTTTATGGAGGAATCATCGAATATGCCCAGCAGCTGAAAAAGGCAGAATTACCCTCACGGTTCATTGGCAAAAACTTTGTTTTTGATGAACGACTCGGAGAAACAGTGGACGGACAGGTAATTGCACATTGTCACCAATGCGGGAAACCTGCTGATACCCATACCAATTGCGCCAATGACGATTGTCACCTTCTCTTCATTCAATGCAGTGAATGCGCTGAGAAATTTGCAGCCTGCTGTTCTCCTGAGTGCCGTGACCTTCTTCAATTACCGGTAGAAAACCGTTTGGCTCTCCGCTCTGAAAGAATGAAACAATATGCCGGGAATAAGATTTTTAAAAGCCGCGCCTCTGCTCATTTTAATCATGAAATGCAGCTAAACGACCTTAAGCCGGTACTTCATGACTAATTTCTGGCAGGAGTTAAAAACACCCTTCCTGGTACTGGCACCCATGGAAGATGTCACCGATACCGTATTTCGTGAGGTGGTGATGTCGGTATCCTCATCTGATGCCCTTCATGTATTGTTCACTGAATTTACCTCCACAGATGGCATGTGCCATGAGAGAGGACGCGACAAGGTGATGGAGCGGCTAATGGTAAACCAGAGCGAGCTGGAATTGCTGAAAGCAAGAAACATTAAACTGGTTGCACAAATCTGGGGTGGAGACCCTGAGAATTTCAGGAAGAGTGCAATGATGATTTCTGAAATGGGCGTTTTTGATGGGATCGATATTAATATGGGTTGTCCGGTTAAAAAAGTCGTTAAACAAAAAAGCTGTGCAAACCTTATCAATTACCCGGATCTGGCCGGGGAAATTATTCAGGCAACGTCTGAGGCCACTAAACTACCGGTAAGTGTGAAAACGCGAATCGGTTTTAGTAGCATTAATACTGAGTCATGGATAGGTCACCTCCTGGAAGCCTCACCTAAGGCAATAACCATTCATGGCCGGACTAGGAAAATGATGTCGAATGGTCCGGCCCTATGGGATGAGATTGGAAAAGCTGTAACTCTAAGAAATCAGATGAAAAGCCCGGTTACCATCATCGGGAATGGAGAGGTTGGCAGTTATGCTGATGCTATGAATCGCGTTCAGCAATATGGTGTTGATGGGGTGATGATTGGAACAGGTATCTTTCGAAACCCATGGTTATTTAATAAGGAACCCATGGAAATATCGTGCAGGAATAGGGTTAGCCTGCTGCGTTTCCATATCAGCCTGTTCAGGGATACATGGGGAGATGGAAAGGATTATAATGTATTAAAACGATTTTATAAGATCTATCTGAATGGTTTCCCCGGTGCAGCCCATTGGAGAGATCAATTCATGAGGGCACACCATTATGACGATGTATTGATTTTGCTAAATTCATTGGAAAAAGAGGTGATTCATAATGAATCCATACCTTCTGGTTAGTATTTATTTGAAGGATCTGATGCTAATACAAGAGGGGTTCCTGATTGCAGGAATAGCTGATGAGAATCTTATTTTTATATCTTCGTGATTCTTATAATTTCTCATGGACCCAATTCATTCGATAAAAAACATCATTTTTGACCTGGGGGGCGTGCTTTTAAACATAGACCCGCTTCTTACCGTAAAGGCTCTTACCGATATGGGGGTGCAGGATATGATGGAAGTACACAAACGTTTAATGGCGGCTGAGGTATATCAACGTTTCGATTCAGGAAGAAGCACTCCAGATCAGTTCCGTGAAGATATTCGTCAAAATTGCGGTCTGCCTCTGAGTGATGAGCAGGTTGATGAAGCCTGGAATGCTTTATTACTCGATTTTCCCGCTTCCAGGGTTAATATGATGCGTGAGATCTCTTCCAATTACAGGCTCTTTCTGCTTTCAAATACCAATTCCATTCATTTCGAAACTTATACAGAAGCATTCCGGGCAACCCACGAGTTTGAAATGGAATCACTATTTGAACGCTTATTCCTTTCCTATGAACTGGATTCACATAAACCCGATCTGGAGATTTATTTACGT
The DNA here is from genome assembly GCA_016707785.1 of Bacteroidales bacterium. Taxonomy (NCBI): domain Bacteria; kingdom Pseudomonadati; phylum Bacteroidota; class Bacteroidia; order Bacteroidales; species Bacteroidales bacterium. The sequence continues at coordinate 39,937 of JADJGZ010000053.1, forward strand.
GTAATGCAAGCAGGCCAGTTTATTCCGGCTGAAACCCTCTTCATTGACGATTCGCTTGCCAATGCAGAAGCTGCAGTAAAAGCCGGGTGGGTCGCCTTCCATTTAAAAGAAGGGATGGAGGTTACAGAACTATTCAAAAACGGAAAACTCCGCACAGAGGCGGAGTTTCTTTTACCTTAGGCAAGGTACACGCGTAATTAAGACAGATCTCCTTCTTCGTCTTTCATCATCCTATAAATGGTTGTCTTACCAATATTGAGTTTATCAGCTACAAGACGTACTTTATTATCGTATTTATGCAGGTAATGCTTAATAATCATCTTGATATATTCATCAAGTGTTGCTTCACCAGTCTGAAAGTCAATCATTGAACTGGTATTCGACAATTTGATATCATCTGCATGAATGGTATTGGTATTTGTCATTACAGCAGAAAGTTCCATGATAGCCTTTAACTCGCGCACATTACCAGGGAATGGGTATTTGCGTAGTTTTTCAAGTGATTCTGCTGAGATGGTAAGCTTGGGCAAAGTGTTTTTCTGACAAAATTCATCCACGAAAAACCTGGCTAGCAGGAAGAGGTCGTTGCCTCTTTCACGTAAAGGAGGAAGCATAATAGGTAACCCTAATAAACGATAGTAGAGGTCCTCGCGGAAATTACCCTTTTTAACTTCATCCATCAGGTTCTTATGGGTAGCAACGATTACCCTGACATCCAGTTTAATCGATTTACTGGAACCCACCCTGTTTAATTCTTCTTCCTGGAGAACCCTTAACAGCTTCGATTGCATATTAAGGTCCATATCTCCAATTTCATCAAGGAAGATCGTACCGTGGTTCGCTTCTTCAAACCTGCCAATTCGTTGGGCATGTGCACCGGTAAAGGAGCCTTTCTCATGTCCGAACATCTCACTTTCAATCAGTTCCCGGGGAATAGCAGTAACATTAACCGCTACGAAAGGCTTATTATGCCTTTTGGAATTATAATGTATAGCCTTGGCAACCAATTCCTTTCCTGTACCGGTATCACCCTGTATGGAAACTGAAATATTGGTCTTTGTGGCTTTTTCAATCAGGTTAAAGACAGCATGCATGGCAGGACTGTCCCCTTTTATGAGATTACTGTACTGGTATTTCTTGCCGATTTCTTCTTCGAGGCGGGAAATGCGCTGTTTCAGGTTGAAGTTACTCTTAATGTTACGCATGACCGACCATAGTCGTTCCTTTGTATCCGGATCTTTCAGCACATAGTCATAGACCCCTTTCTTCAGCAATTCAACGGCTGTCGAAATATCCTGCTGGCCTGAAACGATAACGACAGGCAGTTCAGGATCAAATTCCCGGATCTTTTTAAGTACATCAAACCCGCTCATATCAGGCAGGTTAAAGTCGAGGGAAATGACAGACGGGTTTTTATACAGATTTGCCAATAACTCCTTCCCTGTAGCGAAAATGGTAACTTCATAGTCGGGATTCTGGGAAAGATGGTATGACAGAATCCTGGCATACATCTGGTCATCCTCTACTATGAATATCTTGAAGGCTTCCACAGCAATTTATTTTATCTGTTTATTTCCCAAAACCGAAAAGGTAATAAATTTTTGAATAAAAAGGTCAAATGCTCAAAAATGAACTTACTTTTCCATTTTGGAATAATCTGTACCGGGAGTTTATGAAATCCCATTTTCTTTCAAAGAGAGGAGTAATTCTTCAATTTCGGCAAAGGATTCCAAAGTCAGCAGTTTCATTTTAATTTGCTTGAAATTGGGAATTGCTTTAAAATACCCTGAATAATGTTTTCTCATTTCCAACATGGCAGTCCGTTCCGGCTTTCGGGTTAAGGATAGCCTGATATGTCTGAGACACACATCTACCCTTTCATTTAACGCAGGAATATCGGGAATTGTTCCTGAAACTGAGTAGGATTTGATATCCCTGAAGATCCAGGGGTTTCCAATAGCACCTCTGCCTATCATAACTGCATCCACTCCATAAGTATTTCTCATACTGAAGGCGATTCCGGCACTGGTCACATCTCCATTCCCTATTACCGGGATTATCATGCGTGGATTGTTCTTTACTTCCCCTATCAGTGTCCAGTCAGCAGTACCAGTGTACATCTGGGCACGCGTCCTTCCATGGATTGTAATGGCTTTGATTCCAACATCCTGAAGTCTTTCTGCTATATCTACGATGTTCTTGTTTTTTTCATCCCACCCTAACCTTGTTTTCACCGTTACGGGTAATTTTACCGCATTAACAACTGCCTGGGTAATCTTTACCATTTTGGGGACATCATTCATTAGGGCGGCACCAGAGCCTTTCATAGCGATTTTTCGGACAGGGCATCCAAAATTGATATCAATAAGTTCCGGTTGGGCTTCTTCAGCCATCATGGCGGCTCTCATCATAGCTTCCGGGTCATTGCCAAAGATCTGGATCCCAATGGGTCGTTCCATTTCTTTAAATTCCAGTTTCCTGTAGCTTTTTGCAACTTCCCTGACAAGAGCCTCGGAAGAGATAAATTCAGTATACACCAGATCAGCACCGAAGGTTTTACATACCTGGCGAAATGCCGAATCAGTGATATCTTCCAGTGGAGCCAGTAATACCGGGAAATCCCCTAAATCATTTTTACCTATTATCATCTTCCTTTTCAACTTCAGCTTTGCTACAATTAACAGGAGGGTATACCTATATATTGTAACATTCCTTTTCTTTTAAAATGTGGTACAGAGAATTTCAATCTGCCTGCAAAAGTAATTCAAGTAATCATAGCATCCCAATAGATAGCAATTGCTATTTTTGTTGTCTAGAATTCTCCGGATGATTATAGGTCTTCTTTCCCATTTGTCACATGCAGGCAAGCTAGCCTTATTGGTAATCCTGCTTCTAAGCTTTCTACTGTTTTCGACACTACTGGGTTACCTGATCCTCATGCCCTATTTCGGGGTGAACATCCTGGAGATATTAACCACCCCCGACTATACAGATACCAAGGTGGTAAATGGCTTAAAATTCCTGCAGATTCTTAATATGTCAGGAGGCTTATTACTTCCTTCCATATTGTATCTCCTTTTAACTGAAAAAAAGCCGCTGGAAAATCTTGGGATGCGCACGCCCCAAGCCGTTGGTATAATCCTTGCAACCCTCACAATATTCATTGCTGCACAACCCTTAATAGGGTTCACCAATGAATTGAATGCCCGGATGGAACTACCCGCATTCATGTCAGGACTTGAGTCATGGATGCGGCAAATGGAATCCCAGGCTGAAGAAGTAACATTAGCCTTTCTTTCAACTACTTCATTCCCGGGGTTTTTACTAAATGTATTTATGATAGCCATTTTGCCGGCGATCAGTGAAGAGTTGTTATTCAGGGGAGTGCTGGCCCGATTGTTTCACAACTGGACAAACAATATCCATTGGGCTGTTTTTCTTTCTTCATTCGTTTTTGCAGCCATTCATATGCAATTCTTTGGGTTTTTGCCACGATTCCTTTTAGGGGCCGGATTAGCCTACCTTTTCTTTTTCACAGGGAATCTATGGTTGCCCATACTGGCCCATTTTATAAATAATTTCATAACGGTGCTGGTTGAATATCTTTTCCGGCAAAAACTGATCGGTATCAGTGCCGAAGAGTTTGGCTGGGCAGATAATGTATATGTTATTTTATCCAGTCTTGTGCTGGTTGGAATACTCGCTATTTACATCCGGACAAAGGGCAGAGTAGCAGCGATAAATACAAATAGTTAGGGTTCATTTCCGGGAACTACAAGAATTTGCCTTGTTTAAAGCGGGTATGAGGCTGCATCCAGTTTATAATCAGTCCATCACCATTAGTCTGCAGACTTTTCCACATAGCGTGTGGCAAGGAATCAAAGATCTAAGAACCCTGGCCAGTAGGAAGAGAAAGCGTTTTATCTTTATACAGCGACTGGATCAATTCATACATAAAAAAAACCGCTTCGGACAGGAAGCGGTTTTCTGATTTTAATACAATGTATTATTCTTTCTTAGCAGCCTTTACGTGTGGAGTAATTAATTTTAAAAGCACCGGCTTTTCTTAATTCCTGCTTCACATCTGTAACAACACCCATTCTTGTTTCCATATCCACTTTAAGAGCGGTAGTGATGAAGTTCTTTTCAGATTCATCGCGGGAAGCTCTTTCCGATTGAACAAATGCTTGAATGTCGCCAACAGATGCGAAAGCATTATTTAACTGGATGCGGGATTCGTTACCAAGTACGGATTTTCTGGGCTGACCAATATAGATATAGCTGACCAAAGATTTCTTTTCCAGTTTCTGGATTTCGGTAGCCATTGGAGGAACTAGTTTTACCTGAAGGGTAACTTCACGGATGGTAGTGATAACCATGAAGAAGAACAGGAACATAAAGATAATGTCGGACATGGAACCAGTATTGATTCCGGGAACTGTACGTCCACCTTTTTTCTTAAAACGTGCCATTATTTGGTCCCTCCTATATTTTCAGGTTCTGCTTCTGAAATAGCGACTGGAACAGCTTTAGATACAGCATCGATATAATCGGAATTTGTCAAATCTTTGAATTTGACCCCATATCTTTGCCTTGACAGTTCATCACGTAATTCATTTACAGCAGCGGTAAGTTCGTTTTGCACCTGAATGTACATATCATAAGAAGTTCCCCTGTCGTTTTTCAGTGAAATAATTCCTTTAGAGACTTTAACTGTACCAAGGTTATTGATGGTTTTCTCTTCCATTTCCGGAAGATCCTGCTTGTTGGTTGGATTGGAAAGGAATTCCTTGGCTGTAGATCTAAGTTGGGAAATATCAATTTCAATTCCTTGAACTAAGAGTCTGTCACTCTTATTTACAAGAACTTTCATCACATTTCGTGTTTTCACTTCAGGAATAGGAGCAAGCGGATCCGGTGGAGGAGGCAATTTCCTGGTGATACCCAAATCTGTATTGATAGATGATGTCAACAAGAAGAAGGTGAGCAGCAGGAAAGAGATATCCGCCATAGATGCTGTACTAATATCTGCTGATCTCTTTGACATAAAGATGGTGTTTAATCGGTTTATTTAAACCATTTAATCACAACTGAATAGAGAGTAATCCCTATGACAGAAGCAAAAATTATATATGTACTTATTAGTCCGGCTCCGATTAATTTGGAAGCACTAGGGCTGATCTGCATTTTCTCATAGAATGGACCTTGATCTGCAGGTGAGATCAGGTAAGAGATCAGAAAGATAGCAACCAAAGCAATAACCCCAAAGAGAGTAGCTTTTGTATTTTTCGCATCTCCCTTTACCATACTATATATCGGGAAAAGCAAAAGTGCAGCTGCAGCAATAAAAAACGCAAGATAGGCTACATATAGCCCAATATCTATCATATTCATAGCTCTTAGTTTTTAGCGTTCTTATTCTTTACCAGGATATCCATAAAACTGATGGATGCGTCTTCCATGGTATTAACGATCGACTCAACTTTCGATACCAGGTAGTTGTAAATAACCTGAAGGATAATAGCAACGATAAGACCAAATACAGTAGTTAACAGAGCCACTTTCATACCACCGGCAACAACGGTTGGAGAAATATCACCGGCAGTTTCAATAGCATCGAAAGCCTGAACCATCCCTACAACTGTACCAAGGAACCCGAGCATGGGTGCAAGTGCGATAAACAGCGTAATCCAGGTAAGATTGGTTTCAAGTCGGGCCATCATTACACCCCCATAGGAAATAATTGATTTTTCAACAATTTCAATACCTTCACTGTAACGATCAAGTCCCTGGAAGAAGATAGAAGCAACAGGTCCGCGGGTATTCTTACAAACATCTTTAGCAGCTGTAACGCCATTGGTCTGAAGTTCTGATTCAACTTTTTCAAGTAGCTTGGTGGTATTGGTTGTAGCCATATTCAGATAAATAATACGCTCAATACAGAGACCAAGTCCAATGATAAGGCAAAGTAGAATTGGAGCCATCCAGCCGGCACCCCCTTCAATAAACTTCGACTTCAGCATTTGATGAAAAGATTTTGATTCCTGGGCAGGTGCAGTTTCTGGTTCTGCAACAGGAGCAACAGCTGTATCAGCTGACGGAGTAACAGAATCAACAGTAGTTGCTGTTTGAGCAGGCTGTGCCTGATCCTGGGCAAATACAACACTCGACAGACAGGTTAGCATAACTGCTAATGACAAGAAAGCGATCAATTTTTTCATGGTAATTTCTATTGATTTTTTTTGTTTCGGTGGATTACTTTAAGTTGTATTAATATCTGTAAAAAGAGCGGAGAGCATGGGATTCGAACCCATGAAGCCCTTTTGGAGCTTACACACTTTCCAGGCGTGCGCCTTCGACCACTCGGCCAACTCTCCAATATTTTAGGTGCATCTACCTGTATGTCAGGACACGGTTCACCAAACGGAGCGCTAAATTACAAAAAAATATTACAAACTGATTTTCTACGAAATATTTATGCAAACCATATTCATTATAAACAGCAGTACCGACAACATTTTAAAGGATTCTCAGACAAATTTTATCCAAATGTTTAACAATTTTCTTATTAATTATTATAACGTATTAAACAATTATCTATATTTGTATATTCTTAAATAAGAATAATTCTTATATAATATTAATTAATAATTATGGCTATTGAACTTCGCAATAAACTGGTAGCAAAGGGATTAAAAGTCACACCTCAGCGACTTGTGATTCTGGAAGCAATCATTCAACTGCATAATCATCCTACTGCTGAGCATATCCTTGAATACATCAGGAAAAATCATCCGAATATAGCAACCGGTACACTTTATAAGGTATTGGATACCCTTTCGGAAAAAGGGCTTATCCTAAAAGTGAAAACCGACAGGGATATCATGAGATATGATGCTGTTACTGAGTCTCATCATCACTTATATTGTGCCGAATCCGACAGGATTGAGGATTATTTTGATGAAGATTTAAATCAACTGTTAGATAGGTACTTCTCTGAAAAAGGCATCAATGGATTTAATATCAGGGACATAAAACTACAGATCATTGGAAATTTTGAGGAACAGAAAGAAGGAATATAATATTCAAGCCCGGATAATTATTGAATTAAAACAATGCGCCTGAAAACAATAATTTATAAACAAAAAACAATCAATTATGAAAGATAAAAGCAGAGAGCTTCTAAACAAGGCAATTGCTGATGAATTATCAGCAGTTCATCAATACATGTATTTCCATTTCCTTTGCAACGACATGGGATATGACCTGCTGTCAGGTCTGTTCAAACGCACTGCCATTGACGAAATGATGCATGTAGAACGATTAGCCGAACGTATCCTTTCCTCAAAGGGGAAGTTGAAATGAAACCAGCTGTTGAAGTAAGTAAAATTCATGACGTGAAAGCTATGCTCGAGATGGCAACCCAAATGGAATCGGAAAGCGCCAGGGATTACAACCTATGGGCGAATGAATGTGCTGCCAATGCAGATTCTGTTTCCAAAAAAGTTTTTGAAGCCCTGGTGGAAGAGGAAGAACGCCACTTCGACCAATACGATGTTGAAATGGAAAACCTGAAGAAATTCGGCGATAATTACCTTGCCCTTCAATCAATAGAACGAAGCAAAAACGTTGCTGCCGGGAGACCGACAGAATAATTTATATAAACCTTTAAACATTAAAAAAATGGAAGATAATCAAGTAATCGCAATGCCAAGAATCGGTGATGCCGCTCCTGCATTCAAGGCAGTAACAACCCAGGGAAATATCAATTTTCCTGAAGACTATAAAGGGAATTGGGTTATCCTTTTCAGCCACCCGGCCGATTTTACCCCGGTATGTACATCTGAATTTATGACTTTCGCAAGTATGGAGTCAAAATTCGAAGAAGCTAACTGCAAACTGGTCGGCCTTTCGGTTGACGGGCTCTATAGCCACATTGCGTGGCTTAGAACCATAAAGGAAAAAATTGAGTACAAAGGAATGAAGGATGTAGAAGTGAAATTCCCCCTGATAGAGGATATCACTATGGAAGTTGCTAAAAAATATGGCATGATCCAACCGGGTGAAAGCAATACCAAAGCTGTCCGCGCAGTTTTCTTTATTGATCCCAAGGGAATAATCAGGGCTATTATTTATTACCCGCTAAGCCTTGGACGTAACTTCGATGAACTATACAGAGCCCTGGTTGCCATGCAAACTGCTGATGCATTTTCAATTGCAACGCCTGCCGACTGGTATCCCGGAGATGATGTAATTGTTCCACCCGCAGGATCTTGTGGTACAGCTAAAGACAGAATGGATGGAAAAGAAGATATGAAGTGTTATGACTGGTTCTTCTGTACCAAAAAAATCGATAAAAACACTGTCCTCAATACGATACTGAAAAAGTAAAATGTAATAAATCGCCAGATTATTCTTCACCCTGCCATTGTAATTTAGTGACAGGGTGTTGTTTTTACAGCCCCTCAGTACCATCATTCCTGCTTACCAGGAAATAGATAAACCATATTAGCCAATCTTAAACTATTTTTGATGGCAGGAATTCGCAAGTACTCAGATCGGCCAAAAGAATTTCTCACAAATTTATTATCAGCATCAAATCCATATAAACATGTTTCCGACAAAGAAAACATATATACAACCAGACATGAAAATGTCGGATTTGATTATTGAAAATCCATCCTTATTACTAATGATGGAACACTTCGGTATCGGTTCATTGGTGCAAGAAAAGAATGTAGCTGAATTATGTTCAGGATGAAAGACACCCCGATGATGCTGCCTTTATGAATGCACCTGTCTATGGCACAATGTTTTATGGAGGCCTATCGATCAATATTCACCATTGATCATTAAATAGTCAGCTCCCCTCTGAGCGGCGTCTGCAGGAGTTGCCTCAGTTCATCACCCCTATAGCCTTGTCCCAGAAGGTACATTAGTTTTGCAGTTGCTGCTTCAGTCGTGATATCGTATCCACCAACCAGCCCGATTTGTCCAAGAACTACACTGGTTTCATACTTACCCATGTCAACAGAGCCACCCTTACATTGTGTAACATTATAAATGATGATCCCTTTTTCGATTGCATTTTTCAGGGATTGGATAAACCATTCATCAGTAGGAGCATTGCCGGCACCATAGGTCTCAAGGATCACTCCTTTTAATCCGGGGATGTTTAAGATACTACAGACAATAGGTTCAGTAATTCCGGGGAAAAGTTTAAGGATGGCAATATTTGTATCGAGCTCTGTCCTCACTTTGAGGTTACGAAAATTAGGCTTAAGTATCACATTATGATTATACCTGACATACACGCCCACTTCAGCTAAGGCAGGGTAGTTCCCGGAGAGGAAGGCATTGAAATTTTCCGCATTGAACTTATTTGTCCTGTTTCCCCGCATAAGCTTGTTTTCAAAGTAGATAGCTACTTCAGGAACCACGGGAGTGTTATCAACATAAGCCGCGGCAATTTCAACGGCATTGATAAAGTTATCGCGACCATCAGTCCTTACAACCCCCATCGGTAATTGGGAACCCGTAAAAATGACAGGTTTATTGAGGTTTTCCAGCATAAAACTCAGCATTGAAGCGGAATAAGCCATGGTATCAGTCCCGTGGAGCACAACAAATCCATCGTAATCGTTATAATTACTCTCAATAGTTTGCGCCAGTTTCACCCAGAATGAAGGTGACACATTGGAGGAATCGATGAGAGGGTCGAAAGTAATACCACTGATTTTGTAATCGAAATTTTCGAGTACAGGCATCATCTTATAGATATTTTCGAAAGCAAAGGGATGCAGTGCCCCTGTGGCTTTATCCTTTACCATTCCGATGGTACCACCGGTGTATATGACTAATATTGAGGTTGACATTGTATTGCGGATTGCGGATTGCGGATTTGATGATTAGGAGATGTGGAGATTAGGAGATGTGGAGTGGAGATGTGGAGATTAGGAGATTAGGAGATGTGGAGATTAGGAGATTAGGAGATGTGGAGATGCCTTGAAGGGGTGTCTTTGGCTTGGAGATGTGGAGATTAGGCGATGTGGAGATTAGGAGATGAGGAGATGTGGAGATTAAGAGATTAGGAGATGCCTTGAAGGGGTGTCTTTGGCTTGGAGACGTGGGGATTAGTAAATGATTTTGGATTGGGGATTTGAATTTCTACTTTCCATTTTAAAACCGGGTGCAACTCCAGGCAGCGCCCTGACTGATTTTGCCGACTGTTGGGCACCAACTGCCACCTTCCGCTTGCCAGATTATGTATAGAGATCTTTTTCATTTTTCATTTTTCATTTTTCATTTTGCATTTTTCATTTTGCATTCAATATTTTGCATTTTCATACCAGAGGCAATTTAAACAATTTCCTGGCATTCCCTGTAGTAACATCAGCAACTTCCTGTAATGTATTTCCTGTTATTTCAGCAATTTTAGAAGCAATAATGGGAATATAGGAAGGTTCATTTCGCTTTCCTCTGAATGGAACCGGAGCAAGGTAAGGGGCATCTGTTTCGAGGATGAGATGATCAAGTCCTATTTCCTTAACAACTTCCTGCAGTCCGGAATTCTTAAAAGTGATTACACCCCCTATTCCCAGCGTGAAGCCTGCTTCCGTGATCAACCGGGCTTGCTCAATGTTGCCGGAAAAACAATGAAAAACTCCTTTTAAATCCGGAGCCAGTTCCTTTTGAACAACTGCCCATACTTCATTAAATGAATTACGCATATGAATAGCCACCGGTAAATGGAATTTTTTTGCCCATTGCAGTTGGGTTCGAAAAGCATCATCCTGTTCTGACTTGTAGGTTTTATCCCAGTAGAGATCAATTCCAATTTCACCAATAGCACAAAATCCTCCTTTAGAAAGGGCATCTTCAACCTGGAGTAACTCCTTTTCCATGTTTTCCAAAGTCACCGAGGTAGGATGCAAGCCGGCCATCGGGAAGCAATGATCTGGAAATTGTCTGGCCAGATCAAGCATCGGAAGCCAGGAACTACTGTCGATATTCGGCAACAGAAATTTGGAAACTCCGCTTTCAATGGCCTTTTTTATTGTCAAAGGTCTGTCAGCATTGAATTCTTCAAGATAAAGATGGGTATGGGTATCAATAAACATGATGCAAAAGTAAAGATTGTTCTGAATGAGTCTTTCATAGACATGGATATTACATATCAGGGAACGAGCAATTAAAGGATATATGTAGACTAGATATGGACTGAATGCAACGCTCAACTTCATCTGCAGATGAAAGAGGTCAAACTGTCAGGGTTAATTCTGCTATCAGGCGGAAATATCCCTGCTTCAACGATTTCCGGCATTATGAATGTCAGACACAAATTCATTTTCTCCATAAAACCTCAATGAATTAGTAAAAATGGATCATGTGGATGATTAGGATGAAGAAAAATGATGAATTCTGATTAAAATAAGATCAGCATTCAACTTTCTATATATCACAGGCAAGTCATAATGATTTGCTTCAAAAAAAATTATTGACAGAACACTTAATTTGTTCGTTATGAAATCATTTACCCAAACAAATGTATTGCTGGCATTACTAATTATGCTTGGCATTGAAGCAGCTTTCGGACAGCAACATGAGAATATTGAAAAGCATGGGAGAAAGGCTCCACCTGTTCCTGCTATTCAATCTTTTGTTCTTCCCGGAAGCAATACAGATGCACCGGCAGGTTCCATTTCGGTGGCTGAAAATGCCACTTATAATGCTTATACACCAGAGCAATTGGTTCAAAACCTATTGGTGACAGGTTGTTTAACCGCCAGTAATATTAGGTTTGGGTATTATAAAAAGAACAGCAATGGCACCTGGTCATGGACCAATCATACCTGGTCAGCTACTCCGGGCGACAGGCAAATGGCCTATTTTAATAAGGCTACATCAACCTTCCCTCTTGATGAGGGCATTATTTTAACATCCGGAAAAGCTTCTTCAGCAATGGGGCCAAATAATGCAGGAAATAAATCAGATAAGATGGTCAGCGCTGCTTCTGATCCGGATCTTAATTCAATCACAGGCAATACCATGTACGATGCTTCAGTACTGGAGTTCGACTTTGTTCCAGCCGGGAATACTTTAGAATTCACTTACATTTTTACATCAGAAGAATATATTGAATATTGTGAAACAGAATTTAATGATGCTTTTGGTTTCTTCCTGAGTGGTCCCGGGATCAATGGAACTTATACCAATAATGCAGTTAACCTGGCTACCATCCTCAATAATATCCCGGTAACTATCAATGATATCCATCCTTCTGGCACCAATGTAAATAATGTGAATTTCCCGGCAGAAAATGCGGCTTATTATCTCGACAATCCTTCCGGATCAGTTACCATGCAATTTGATGGAAGTACTGTGATATTGACAGCTACTTATCCGGTAGTACCCTGTTCAACATATAAAATTAAGATGAGTGTGGCTGATGCATCTGACCAGCAATGGGATGGAGCCGTATTTCTTGGGGCCAGAAGCTTTAATTCAGAGAATATCAACCTGAATAATTACGGGAATTTTATTGAAGATGAGAATAATGTGTTTGAAGGTTGCAATAACTTCTTCAGGGTAACCAGGACCAATCCTGATCAATCACAACCCCTTACTGTTAATTTGATATTATCCGGAACCTGCACTAATGGTGTGGATATCCAGACAACCGGAAATCTACCATTTCCCTCAACAGTTATCATCCCGGCAAATGCTGCATATGTCGACATTCCCTATGTCGCTCCAAATGACGGGATCGCTGATAATGATGAGACTCTAATTGTGCAGGTTATTACCAGTTGCCCTTGTGCAGCCAACCTGATAACAGTAACCAAGACAATAAATATTTATGAAACGGTTGTGATTCAATCAGTTTCAGCTGTAAATGCCCAATGTAACGGACAAAATAATGGTACTATTACTGTAAATGCCACAGGGGGATCAGGAAGTTACCTCTATTCGATAAATAATGGAACAAGCTGGCAGGGTACAAATAATTTTACGGGTTTATCAGCAGGTAATTATACGGTCAAGGTCAAAGACCCGGGAAGTTGTTTCGCACCAGTCTCATCACCGGCAACCATAGGAAACCCCGCTCCAATTGCAGCTAATGCCGGTCCTGATGTAAGTATATGCCAGGGTGAAAGCACACAGCTGAATGGAACAGGTGGTGTGTTGTATAGCTGGAGTCCGGCAACGGGATTGAATTTTACAAATATTGCCAATCCTATTGCTTCTCCCACCTCAACAACTACCTACACTTTAACTGTAACCAATGCCCTGGGGCAGTGTTCATCAACAGATCAGGTGACAGTTACTATAAGTCCTGTGGCAATAGCACCCACTTCCATATCTGTTGACCGGAGCATTGGTTGTAATGATGACAATGGAAATATAGTCCTTACTGCCACCGGAGGATCAGGGACCAGTATAAAGTGGTCAATGGGAAGTTGTGGTTCAGCTGTTATTGGAACCGGGACTCCCCTCACTATTCCTTCGCCCACAGCAACAACAACCTACTATGCATGGTGGGAGAACTCCTGCGGATCTTCATCATGCGCTCAAATAACAGTAAATGTGCCGGATCAAATTTCCGTGTCATTATCTGCCGGAACAATAAGTTGTTATGGAGGAACCACTGTTCTAACAGCGTCGGCTTCTGGTGGGACGGGCACACTTCAGTATAGTCTAAATGGTGGAACTTATCAATCAGGAAATACTTTTACAGTCAATGCCTCAGGTTCTCCATATACAGTTACTGTGAAAGATGCAAATAATTGCTTAAAAGCCTCATCTTCATTCACGCTTAATCAACCTTCACAATTGCAATTCGGAACTGTAAATACTACGAATGTAAGTTGTGTTGGTGCAACAAATGGGCAAATTCAATGCAGTACTTCGGGCGGCACTGGTTCAATAGCTTATGCAATAAGCCCGAATGCCGGCAATCAGTCACCAACCGGAACTTTTAATAACCTGCCAGCCAACTCTTATCTAATTACTGCTACTGACGCAAATGGCTGCCAAACTTCCAATACCTACTTAGTTGGAACAACACCAGATAACACTGCACCTGCCATCGTTACCTGTGCTCCCAACCAATCGGCTTTTGCCAATGCATCCTGCCAGGCTGCAGTACCCAATTTCACAGCCAGCGTAACAGCAACAGATAATTGCACCGCTACTCCTTCGCTGGTAATCACTCAATCACCCGTAGCCGGAACACTGGTTTCGACAGGAGTAACCACTGTTACCATCACTGTAACCGATGCTGCAGGGAACTTCAGCACATGTTCGGCCACATTCACCGTTACAGATAATACTGCACCAACCATTGTTACCTGTGCACCCAATCAGTCGGCTTTTGCCAATGCATCCTGCCAGGCTGCTGTGCCCAATTTTACAGCCAATGTAACAGCTACCGATAACTGCACAGCTACTCCTTCGCTGGTTATCACTCAATCACCTGCTGCCGGAACACTGGTATCAACAGGGGTAACTACTGTGACCATCACCGTGACAGATGCTGCCGGGAATTTTAGTACCTGTTCAGCTAACATTTACTGTTACCGATAATACAGCACCCACCATTGTTACCTGTGCACCCAATCAGTCGGCTTTTGCCAATGCATCATGCCAGTCTGCTGTGCCCAATTTTACTGCCAATGTAACAGCTACCGATAATTGCACCGCTACTCCTTCGCTGGTTATCACTCAATCACCTGCTGCAGGAACACTGGTATCAACGGGTGTAACCACTGTGACTATCACAGTGACAGATGCTGCCGGGAATTTCAGTACCTGTTCGGCTAACTTTACTGTAACCGATAATATTGCACCTACCATTGTTACCTGTGCACCCAATCAATCAGCTTTTGCCAATGCTTCATGCCAGGCTGCAGTACCTGATTTTACAGCCAATGTAACAGCAACAGATAATTGTACTGCTACTCCTTCGCTGGTCATCACACAATCACCAACTGCCGGAACAATGGTATCAACTGGTGTAACCACTGTGACTATCACTGTAACTGATGCAGCCGGAAACTTCAGTACCTGTTCAGCCAACTTTACTGTTACTGATAATACTAATCCGAACATCGTTACCTGTGCACCCAATCAGTCGGCTTTTGCCAATGCTTCATGCCAGTCTGCAGTGCCCGATTTTACAGCCAATGTAACAGCTACAGATAATTGCACGGCTACTCCTTCGCTGGTCATCACTCAATCACCTGCTGCCGGAACACTGGTATCAACAGGTGTAACCACTGTAACTATCACCGTAACCGATGCTGCCGGAAACTTTAGCACATGTTCAGCTAAATTCACCGTTACAGATAATACTGCACCCACCATTGTTACCTGTGCACCCAATCAGTCGGCTTTTGCCAATGCATCATGCCAGTCTGCTGTGCCTAATTTTACTGCCAATGTAACCGCTAACGATAACTGCACTGCTACTCCTTCACTGGTCATCACTCAATCACCTGCTGCCGGAACACTGGTATCAACAGGTGTAACCACTGTGACTATCACCGTAACCGATGCTGCAGGGAATTTTAGTACCTGTTCAGCTAACTTTACTGTTACGGATAATATTTCGCCCACAATCGTTACTTGTGCACCCAATCAGTCGGCTTTTGCCAATGCTTCATGCCAGTCTGCAGTGCCCGATTTTACAGCCAATGTAACAGCTACATGATAATTGCACCGCTACACCTTCACTGGTCATCACACAATCACCTGCTGCCGGAACACTGGTATCAACAGGTGTAACCACTGTGACTATCACTGTAACCGATGCTGCTGGGAATTTCAGTACCTGTTCAGCTAACTTTACTGTAACTGATAATACTAATCCGACCATCGTTACCTGTGCACCCAATCAGTCGGCTTTTGCCAATGCTTCATGCCAGTCTGCTGTGCCCGATTTTACAGCCAATGTAACAGCTACAGATAATTGCACTGCTACTCCTTCGCTGGTCATCACACAATCACCTGCTGCCGGAACACTGGTATCAACAGGTGTAACCACTGTGACTATCACTGTAACCGATGCTGCTGGAAATTTCAGCACCTGTTCAGCTAACTTTACTGTTACAGATAATACATGCCCACAATCGTTACCTGTGCACCTAATCAGTCGGCTTTTGCCAATGCTTCATGCCAGGCTGCAGTGCCCGATTTTACTGCCAATGTAACCGCTAACGATAATTGTACTGCTACACCTTCACTGGTCATCACACAATCACCTGCTGCCGGAACACTGGTATCAACAGGTGTAACCACTGTGACTATCACTGTAACCGATGCTGCCGGAAACTTCAGTACCTGTTCAGCTAACTTTACAGTTACCGATAATACTGCTCCGACCATCGTTACCTGTGCACCCAATCAATCAGCTTTTGCCAATGCTTCCTGCCAAGCTGCTGTGCCCGATTTTACAGCCAATGTAACAGCTACAGATAATTGCACCGCCACTCCTTCGCTGGTCATCACTCAATCACCCACAGCAGGAACACTGGTATCAACAGGTGTAACTACCGTAACCATCACTGTGACCGATGCTGCAGGGAATTTTAGTACCTGTTCAGCTAACTTTACTGTTACGGATAATATTTCGCCCGACAATTGTTACCTGTGCACCCAATCAGTCGGCTTTTGCCAATGCATCCTGCCAGTCTGCGGTGCCCGATTTTACTGCCAATGTAACAGCTACAGATAATTGCACTGCTACTCCTTCCCTGGTGATCACTCAGTCACCCACTGCCGGAACACTGGTATCAACAGGTGTAACTACCGTGACCATCACTGTAACTGATGCTGCTGGAAATTTCAGTACCTGTTCAGCTAATTTCACCGTTTCAGATAATACAGCTCCAACCATTGCTACCTGTGCACCCAATCAGTCGGCTTTTGCCAATGCATCATGCCAGGCTGCTGTGCCCGATTTTACTGCCAATGTAACCGCTAACGATAATTGCACTGCTACTCCTTCGCTGGTTATTACTCAATCACCTGCTGCAGGAACAATGGTATCAACGGGAGTAACTACTGTGACTATCACTGTAACCGATGCTGCAGGGAATTTTAGTACCTGTTCAGCTAACTTTACTGTTACTGATAATACTGCTCCTACCATTGTAACCTGTGCACCCAATCAATCAGCTTTTGCCAATGCTTCATGCCAGTCTGCTGTGCCTGATTTTACTGCCAATGTAACAGCTACAGATAATTGCACTGCTACTCCTTCGCTGGTCATCACACAATCACCTGCTGCCGGAACACTGGTATCAACAGGTGTAACCACTGTGACTATCACCGTAACCGATGCTGCAGGGAACTTCAGCACCTGTTCAGCTAACTTTACTGTTACAGATAATATTTCGCCCACAATCGTTACCTGTGCACCCAATCAGTCGGCTTTTGCCAATGCTTCATGCCAGTCTGCTGTGCCCGATTTTACTGCCAATGTAACAGCTACAGATAATTGTACCGCTACTCCTTCGCTGGTCATCACTCAATCACCTGCTGCCGGAACACTGGTATCAACAGGTGTGACTACCGTGACTATCACCGTAACCGATGCTGCAGGGAACTTCAGCACCTGTTCAGCTAACTTTACTGTTACAGATAATATTTCACCCACAATTGTTACTTGTGCACCTAATCAGTCGGCTTTTGCCAATGCTTCATGCCAGGCTGCTGTGCCGAATTTTACTGCCAATGTAACGGCTACCGATAATTGCACGGCTACTCCTTCGCTGGTCATCACACAATCACCTGCTGCCGGAACACTGGTATCAACAGGTGTGACTACCGTGACTATCACCGTGACAGATGCTGCCGGGAATTTTAGTACGTGCTCTGCAAACTTTACAGTAACCGATAATACTAATCCAACCATCGTTACCTGTGCTCCCAATCAATCGGCCTTTGCCAATGCATCCTGCCAATCTGCAGTGCCCGATTTTACTGCCAATGTAACAGCTACAGATAATTGCACGGCTACTCCTTCGCTGGTCATCACTCAATCACCCACAGCAGGAACACTGGTATCAACAGGTGTAACCACTGTAACTATCACCGTAACCGATGCTGCAGGGAATTTTAGTACCTGTTCAGCTAACTTTACTGTTACAGATAATATTTCGCCCACAATCGTTACCTGTGCACCCAATCAGTCGGCTTTTGCCAATGCATCCTGCCAGTCTGCTGTGCCCAATTTTACTGCCAATGTAACAGCTACCGATAATTGCACCGCTACTCCTTCGCTGGTCATCACACAATCACCTGCAGCAGGAACACTGGTATCAACTGGTGTGACTACCGTGACTATCACCGTGACAGATGCTGCCGGGAATTTCAGTACCTGTTCGGCTAACTTTACTGTAACCGATAATACTAATCCGACCATCGTTACTTGTGCACCCAATCAGTCGGCTTTTGCCAATGCTTCATGCCAGTCTGCAGTGCCCGATTTTACTGCCAATGTAACTGCTACCGATAATTGTACCGCTACTCCTTCGCTGGTGATCACACAATCACCAACTGCCGGAACACTGGTTTCAACAGGTGTAACTACCGTGACCATCACTGTTACTGACGCTGCCGGAAACTTCAGTACCTGTTCGGCTAACTTTACTGTTACTGATAATACTGCGCCTACCATCGTAACTTGTCCCGCAACCAGGAATATCGAGGGATGTTCTGCTTCAGCACTGACAAACCCCAATTATTCCCAGGTTTTAACCCTTGCTGATTACGCAATCTTTTCAGGAGCCGTTAATAATGGATCAGCTAATGATAATTGCGGAATAACAGAGGTTTCTTATCTGGATATAACCACTGGAACCTGTCCGGTTGTGGTTACGAGAACATGGTTTATAAAAGATGCCTATGGGAATACTTCAGAATGTGAACAACAAATCAATATTGATGACACAACTGATCCAGTATTGACCTGTCCATCAAATCTGGAACTAAACACCAATAATGGCAACACATATATTGGAGCGATCGGAAATGCAATAGCAACCGACAACTGCGATTCAGACATAACAATTACAAATAATGCACCCATATCATTCCCTCTGGGAAATACAATAGTTACCTGGACAGCAACTGATGATTGCGGAAATTCGACAACTTGCGATCAGACAGTTTCAGTTTCATCCTTACCAATTATTGCTAATGATGATATAGGTAGTATCATTAATGGATTCACTGGAGGAACTTCAGTTTCGGATGTTTTGGTAAATGATCTTCTTAATGGACTGCCAGTACAGGCATCCGATATTACCCTTTCCCAGGTCAGTTCTACCAATGCAGGCATCAGCCTGGTTGGGAAGTGCGTAGTAGTTGCCGCAGGTACTCCTGCCGGAACCTACTCCTCACCTACCAGATCTGTGAAATCCTTAATCCAACAAACTGCGACCAGGCAACAGTTTCGGTAACTGTGAATGCTGCATCCATTGTGGCCAATGATGATACCGGAACTCCGGTCAATGGATATGCCGGTGGAACTGCTGTTGCCAATGTGCTGGTCAATGACCTGCTCAATGGGGTAGCCGTTAATCCATCTGATATTACCCTTTCACAGGTCAGTTCTACCAATCCGGGCATCAGCCTGGTTGGAGGTAGCGTAGTGCCGCAGGCACTCCGGAACCTCCCTCACCTACCAGATCTGTGAAATTCTCAATCCCACAAACTGCGACCAGGCACGGTTTCCGTGAGTAGTGCCTGCAACTATTGTAGCAAATGACGATACAGGAACTCCTGTCAATGGTTATACCGGTGGGACCGCAGTTGCCAATGTGCTGGTCAATGACCTGCTCAATGGTGTCGCTGTTGATCCATCTGATATTACCCTTTCACAGGTCAGTTCTACCAATCCGGGCATCAGCCTGGTTGGAGGTAGCGTAGTAGTTGCTGCAGGCACTCCTGCCGGAACCTACTCACTCACTTACCAGATCTGCGAAATTCTGAACCCCACAAACTGTGACCAGGCAACAGTTTCCGTGACTGTGAATGCTGCAACTATTGTGGCTAATGATGATACCGGAACTCCTGTCAATGGATATGCCGGTGGGACTGCCGTTGCCGATGTGCTGGTCAATGACCTGCTCAATGGAGTAGCTGTGAACCCATCCGAAATTACTCTTTCCCAGGTCAGTTCTACCAATGCAGGCATCAGCCTGGTTGGAGGTAGCGTGGTAGTTGCCGCAGGAACTCCTGCCGGAACCTACTCCCTTACCTACCAGATCTGTGAAATACTTAATCCTACAAACTGCGACCAGGCAACGGTTTCCGTGACTGTAAATGCTGCATCTATTGTGGCTAATGACGATACAGGAACTCCTGTCAATGGTTATGCCGGTGGGACTGCAGTTGCCAATGTGCTGGTCAATGACCTGCTCAATGGAGTAGCTGTGAACCCATCCGATATTACCCTTTCCCAGGTCAGTTCTACCAATGCAGGCATCAGCCTGGTTGGTGGAAGCGTGGTAGTTGCCGCAGGAACTCCTGCCGGAACCTATTCCCTCACTTACCAGATCTGCGAAATTCTTAATCCAACAAATTGCGACCAGGCAACGGTTTCCGTGACTGTAAATGCTGCAACTATTGTGGCTAATGATGATACAGGAACTCCAATCAATGGTTATGCCGGTGGGACTGCTGTTGCCAATGTGCTGGTCAATGACCTGCTCAATGGTGTAGCTGTGAACCCATCTGATATTACCCTTTCCCAGGTCAGTTCTACCAATGCAGGCATCAGCCTGGTTGGAGGTAGCGTAGTAGTTGCCGCAGGTACTCCTGCCGGAACCTACTCCCTCACCTATCAGATCTGTGAAATTCTGAACCCCACAAACTGTGACCAGGCAACAGTTTCAGTGACTGTGAATGCTGCAACTATTGTGGCTAATGATGATACCGGAACTCCAATCAATGGTTATGCCGGTGGGACTGCAGTTGCCGATGTGCTGGTCAATGACCTGCTCAATGGTGTAGCTGTGAACCCATCCGATATTACCCTTTCCCAGGTCAGTTCTACCAATGCAGGCATCAGCCTGGTTGGAGGTAGCGTGGTAGTTGCCGCAGGTACTCCTGCCGGAACCTACTCCCTCACCTACCAGATCTGTGAAATACTTAATCCTACAAACTGCGACCAGGCAACAGTTTCAGTGACTGTGAATGCTGCAACTATTGTGGCCAATGATGATACCGGAACTCCTGTCAATGGATATGCCGGTGGGACTGCCGTAGCCAATGTGCTGGTCAATGACCTGCTCAATGGTGTAGCCGTTAATCCATCCGATATTACCCTTTCACAGGTTAGCTCTACCAATGCAGGCATCAGCCTGGTGGGTGGAAGTGTAGTAGTTGCCGCAGGTACTCCTGCCGGAACCTACTCCCTCACCTACCAGATCTGTGAAATTCTGAACCCCACAAACTGTGACCAGGCAACGGTTTCCGTAACTGTTAATGCTGCAACTATTGTGGCCAATGATGATACCGGAACTCCTGTCAATGGTTATGCCGGTGGAACTGCTGTTGCCAATGTGCTGGTCAATGACCTGCTCAATGGTGTAGCTGTGAACCCATCTGATATTACTCTTTCCCAGGTTAGTTCTACCAATGCAGGCATCAGCCTGGTTGGAGGTAGCGTGGTAGTTGCCGCAGGAACTCCTGCCGGAACCTACTCTCTTACCTACCAGATCTGTGAGATACTCAATCCAACAAATTGCGACCAGGCAACAGTTTCAGTGACTGTGAATGCTGCAACTATTGTGGCTAATGATGATACCGGAACTCCAATCAATGGTTATGCCGGTGGGACTGCAGTTGCCGATGTGCTGGTCAATGACCTGCTCAATGGAGTAGCTGTGAACCCATCCGAAATTACTCTTTCCCAGGTCAGTTCTACCAATGCAGGTATCAGCCTGGTTGGAGGTAGCGTGGTAGTTGCCGCAGGAACTCCTGCCGGAACCTACTCCCTCACCTACCAGATCTGTGAAATTCTCAATCCAACAAATTGCGACCAGGCAACGGTTTCCGTAACTGTGAATGCTGCAACTATTGTGGCCAATGATGATACAGGAACTCCTGTCAATGGTTATGCCGGTGGGACTGCTGTTGCCAATGTGCTGGTCAATGACCTGCTCAATGGTGTAGCTGTGAATCCATCCGATATTACCCTTTCCCAGGTCAGTTCTACCAATGCAGGCATCAGCCTGGTTGGAAGTAGCGTGGTAGTTGCCGCAGGTACTCCTGCCGGAACTTACTCACTTACTTACCAGATCTGCGAAATCCTGAACCCCACAAACTGTGACCAGGCAACAGTTTCAGTGACTGTGAATGCTGCAACTATTGTGGCCAATGATGATACAGGAACACCTGTCAATGGATATGCCGGTGGGACAGCTGTTGCCGATGTGCTGGTCAATGACCTGCTCAATGGAGTAGCTGTGAACCCATCCGAAATTACTCTTTCCCAGGTCAGTTCTACCAATGCAGGCATCAGCCTGGTGGGTGGAAGTGTAGTAGTTGCCGCAGGTACTCCTGCCGGAACCTACTCCCTCACCTATCAGATCTGTGAAATTCTTAACCCCACAAACTGTGACCAGGCAACGGTTTCAGTGACTGTTACCGCTCCTTCATTAGAAGCAAATGTAGACGCTGGCAGTATAACAGGATGTGAAGGAGGAATTGCTGTTAACAATGTACTGAGCAATGACCTCTTAAATGGCACAGCAGTAATTCCTGCCGACGTAATTCTTTCAGTTATCACTCCCGCTTCGGATCCCGGAATTGTTTTGAATCCGGCAACCGGAGCTGTTACTGTGGCAAATGGAACACAGGCTGGCAATTATTCAATAGTTTACCAGATTTGTGAAGTGCTGAATCCAACCATTTGTGATCAGTCAACAGTAACCATCACAATTGTAGACAATGAACTACCAACAATAGCTTGTCCACCTGTAGTTAACACAGTTACTGATGCAGGACTTTGCACTGCATCAGGCGTATCGCTTGGAACAGCAATAACTACAGACAACTGCCAGGTTTCCTCGCTAACGAATAATGCGCCATCGACTTATCCTGTGGGCAGTACAACCGTTACCTGGACTGTGATGGATGCAAGCGGGCAGACAGCTACCTGTGATCAATTGGTCATTGTAACAGATAATCAACCCCCAAGCATTATTTGCCCGGCTAATATCACTGTTCAGGCAAATTCAGGTCAAACCTTTGCCAGTGGTGTTGAACTGGGAATTCCTGTTACATCCGACAATTGTGGTATTGCATCAACTGTCAATAATAGTCCCACGCAGTTCCCGTTAGGTATAACATGGGTTACCTGGACAGTAACTGATATTAATGGCCTGAGTGATACCTGTCATCAGTCAGTTTTGGTTACAGATAATCAACTACCTGTAATCCTTTGTCCACCAACCATAACAATCAGTTGCATAACAGAACTGCCGCCTGCTTATTCAACTTATACCGAATTTGTAAATGCCGGAGGATCAGCATCGGATAATGATGGCATAAATCCGGCAACATTTAGCCTTGAAAGTGAAACGTCCAATAATCAAAGCTGTCCGGAAACGATTAGCAGGGTTTATAAGATAGCTGACAACAGTAATAATTATAGTTCTTGCACTCAGGTTATAATTATAGATGATGAGATAAATCCAACATTGGTTGTTCCCGCTGCTGTTATTGTTTCATGCAGTGATGTTCCTGATGTAGGCACTGCGACAGCAAGTGATAATTGCGATACCAATCCGTTAGTCACCTATTTGGGAGAAACACGAGTTGATGGAGACTGCGCTGGAGAATACACGCTAACACGCACATGGACAGCAACGGATGCTTGTGGAAACACTTCTTCTGCTTCCCAGACCATCAACGTTCAGGACATTTCAGCTCCGGTGATTGTGATGCTACCGTCAACAATGACCATCGATTGTCCGGCTACACCAGAATTTGCAACAGCTACTGCTACCGATGAATGCGGTTCTGCTTTCACCTTAACTTATGAAGATGTGACAACTCCAGGTATTTGTGCCGGTGCATACAGCGTAACCCGCACATGGACTGCTACCGATGCTTGTGGAAACATTTCATCTGCTTGCCAGACCATCAACGTTCAGGATATCTCTGCCCCGGTGATTGCATCTCTGCCTGCTCCGACAACTATTGATTGTCCGGCAACACCTGAATTTGCAACAGCTACAGCTACCGATGAATGCGGTTCTGCTTTCACCTTAACTTATGAAGATGCTACAACCCCAGGTATTTGCGCCGGTGCATACAGTGTAACCCGCACCTGGACAGCAACGGATGCTTGCGGAAACATTTCTTCTGCTTCTCAAACCATCAATGTTCAGGATATTTCAGCTCCTGTGATTGCATCTCTGCCTGCTCCGACAACCATTGATTGCCCGGCAACACCGGAATTTGCAACAGCCACTGCTACCGATGAATGCGGTTCTGCTTTCACCTTAACTTATGAAGATGCTACAACTCCAGGTATTTGCGCCGGTGCATACAGCGTAACCCGCACATGGACTGCTACCGATGCTTGCGGAAACATTTCTTCTGCTTCCCAGACCATCAATGTTCAGGATATCTCTGCTCCTGTGATTGCATCTCTGCCTGCACCGACAACCATTGATTGTCCGGCAACACCAGAATTTGCAACAGCTACAGCTACCGATGAATGCGGTTCTGCTTTCACCTTAACTTATGAAGATGCTACAACCCCAGGTATTTGCGCCGGTGCATACAGTGTAACCCGCACATGGACAGCAACGGATGCTTGTGGAAACATTTCTTCTGCTTCCCAGACCATCAATGTTCAGGATATCTCTGCTCCTGTGATTGCATCTCTGCCTGCACCGACAACCATTGATTGTCCGGCAACACCAGAATTTGCAACAGCTACAGCTACTGATGAATGCGGTTCTGCTTTCACATTAACTTATGAAGACACCACTGTGCCCGGTATTTGTGCCGGAGCATACAGCGTAACCCGCACCTGGACAGCAACGGATGCTTGCGGAAATATTTCTTCTGCTTCCCAGACCATCAATGTTCAGGATATCTCTGCTCCTGTGATTGCATCTCTGCCTGCCCCGACAACCATTGATTGCCCGGCAACACCAGAATTTGCAACAGCCACAGCTACCGATGAATGCGGTTCTGCTTTCACATTAACTTATGAAGACAATACTACACCCGGTATTTGTGCAGGTGCATACAGCGTAACCCGCACATGGACAGCAACGGATGCTTGTGGAAACATTTCTTCAGCATCGCAAACAATCAACGTTCAGGACATTTCGGCTCCAGTCATTGGGACGCTACCGTCAACAACTACCATCGATTGTCCGGCAACACCAGAATTTGCAACAGCTACAGCTACCGATGAATGCGGTTCTGCTTTCACCTTAACTTATGAAGACAGCACTGTGCCCGGTATTTGTGCCGGAGCATACAGCGTAACCCGCACCTGGACGGCAACGGATGCTTGTGGAAACATTTCATCTGCTTCCCAGACCATCAATGTTCAGGATATTTCTGCTCCTGTGATTGCATCTCTGCCTGCACCGACAACCATTGATTGTCCGGCAACACCGGAATTTGCAACAGCTACAGCTACCGATGAATGCGGTTCTGTATTCACCTTAACCTTTGAAGATGCTACTGTGCCCGGTATTTGTGCCGGAGCTTACAGCGTAACCCGCACCTGGACTGCTACCGATGCTTGCGGAAATATTTCCTCAGCCTCGCAAACAATCAATGTTCAGGATATTTCGGCTCCTGTGATTGCATCTCTGCCTGCCCGACAACCATCGATTGCCCGGCAACACCGGAATTTGCAACCGCTACAGCTACCGATGAATGCGGTTCTGCTTTCACATTAACTTATGAAGACGTTACCACACCTGGTATTTGTGCAGGTGCATACAGCGTAACCCGCACATGGACAGCAACGGATGCTTGTGGAAACATTTCTTCTGCTTCCCAGACCATCAATGTTCAGGATATCTCTGCTCCTGTGATTGCATCTCTGCCTGCACCGACAACCATTGATTGTCCGGCAACACCGGAATTTGCAACCGCTACAGCTACCGATGAATGTGGTTCTGCTTTCACATTAACTTATGAAGACAGCACTACACCCGGTATTTGTGCAGGTGCATACAGCGTAACCCGCACATGGACAGCAACGGATGCCTGTGGAAATATTTCATCTGCTTCCCAGACCATCAACGTTCAGGATATCTCTGCTCCTGTGATTGCATCTCTGCCTGCCCCGACAACCATTGATTGTCCGGCAACACCGGAATTTGCAACAGCTACAGCTACCGATGAATGTGGTTCTGCTTTCACCTTAACTTATGAAGACAGCACTGTGCCCGGTATTTGTGCAGGAGCATACAGCGTTATTCGCACATGGACAGCAACGGATGTTTGCGGAAACATTTCTTCTGCTTCCCCAGACCATCAATGTTCAGGATATCTCGCCCCGGTGATTGCACCTGCCTGCCCCGACAACCATTGATTGTCCGGCAACCCGAATTTGCAACAGCCACAGCACCGAGGGGGGCCGCCTTGCCCCCCCGGAGAGGCGCCCGGTATTGCCGACACAGCCCCGGACCGATGCTTGCGGAAACACTCTTCGCTTCCCAGACCATCAATGTTCAGGACATTTCGGCTCCTGTGATTGCATCTCTGCCTGCCCCAACAACCATTGATTGTCCGGCAACACCAGAATTTGCAACAGCTACAGCTACCGATGAATGTGGTTCTGCTTTCACCTTAACTTATGAAGACAGCACTTTGCCCGGTATTTGTGCCGGGGCATACAGCGTAACCCGCACATGGACTGCAACCGATGCTTGCGGAAATATTTCATCAGCTTCGCAGACAATCAATGTTCAGGATATTTCTGCTCCTGTGATTGCATCTCTGCCTGCTCCGACAACCATTGATTGCCCGGCAACACCTGAATTTGCAACAGCTACAGCTACCGATGAATGCGGTTCTGCCTTCACTTTAACCTTTGAAGATGTTACTACTCCCGGTATATGTGCCGGAGCATACAGCGTAACCCGCACATGGACAGCAACGGATGCTTGTGGAAACATTTCTTCTGCTTCCCAGACCATCAATGTTCAGGATATCTCTGCCCCGGTAATTGCATCTCTGCCTGCACCGACAACCATTGATTGTCCGGCAACACCAGAATTTGCCACAGCTACAGCTACTGATGAATGCGGTTCTGCTTTCACCTTAACTTATGAAGACGCTACTACACCAGGTATTTGTGCAGGTGCATACAGCGTAACCCGCACATGGACTGCTACCGATGCTTGTGGAAATATTTCTTCAGCCTCGCAAACAATCAATGTTCAGGATATTTCGGCTCCTGTGATTGCATCTCTGCCTGCACCGACAACCATTGATTGTCCGGCAACACCGGAATTTGCAACAGCTACAGCTACCGATGAATGTGGTTCTGCTTTCACATTAACTTATGAAGACGCTACAACACCAGGTATTTGTGCCGGTGCATACAGCGTAACCCGCACATGGACGGCAACGGATGCTTGCGGAAACATTTCATCTGCTTCCCAGACCATCAATGTTCAGGATATTTCGGCTCCTGTGATTGCATCTCTGCCTGCCCCGACAACCATTGATTGTCCGGCAACACCAGAATTTGCAACAGCTACAGCTACCGATGAATGTGGTTCTGCTTTCACATTAACTTATGAAGACAGCACTGTGCCCGGTATTTGTGCCGGAGCATACAGCGTAACCCGCACCTGGACGGCAACGGATGCTTGCGGAAATATTTCTTCTGCTTCCCAGACAATCAACGTTCAGGATATCTCTGCCCCTGTGATTGCATCTCTGCCTGCACCGACAACCATCGATTGTCCGGCAACACCGGAATTTGCAACAGCTACAGCTACCGATGAATGTGGTTCTGCATTTACCCTAACCTTTGAAGATGCTACAATGCCCGGTGCATGCACCGGTGCCTACAGCGTTATTCGCACATGGACTGCAACGGATGCTTGCGGAAACATTTCTTCTGCTTCCCAGACTATCAATGTTCAGGATATCTCTGCTCCTGTGATTGCATCTCTGCCTGCCCCGACAACCATTGATTGTCCGGCAACACCGGAATTTGCAACAGCTACAGCTACCGATGAATGTGGTTCTGCTTTCACCTTAACCTATGAGGACAGCACTGTGCCAGGTATTTGTGCCGGCGCCTACAGCGTAACCCGCACATGGACAGCAACGGATGCTTGCGGAAACATTTCTTCTGCTTCACAGACTATCAATGTTCAGGATATTTCGGCTCCGGTGATTGCATCTCTGCCTGCCCCGACAACCATTGATTGTCCGGCAACACCGGAATTTGCAACAGCTACAGCTACTGATGAATGTGGTTCTGCTTTCACCTTAACTTATGAAGACAGCACTGTGCCCGGTATTTGTGCCGGTGCATACAGCGTAACCCGCACCTGGACTGCTAACGATGCTTGTGGAAATATTTCTTCAGCATCGCAAACAATCAATGTTCAGGATATCTCTGCTCCTGTGATTGCATCTCTGCCTGCACCGACAACCATTGATTGTCCGGCAACACCAGAGTTTGCAACAGCTACAGCTACCGATGAATGCGGTTCTGCTTTCACATTAACTTATGAAGACAGCACTGTGCCCGGTATTTGTGCCGGAGCATACAGCGTAACCCGCACATGGACAGCAACGGATGCTTGTGGAAATATTTCATCAGCCTCGCAAACTATCAATGTCAGGGATATTACTGCTCCGGTTGTTGTTTGTCCGGGGAATATTACAGTTAATAACGATCCCGGAGTTTGCGGAGCCAATGTTATTGTGCCCACTCCAACAGTATTGGAAACCTGTGGAGTAGTAAGCATTCTCAATGACCTGAATCTAACTTCAAATGCTAATGGTTATTATCCGGTAGGAACCACTCAGATCATTTGGACCATAAATGATGAGTGCAACAATGTCTCTACCTGTACAATGAGTGTTACAGTAACTGATAATGAAGCACCTGCCATTCAATGTCCGGAAGATGTGCTGATATGTTCGACAGAAACCCTAAATATTGGATTAGCAACTGGTACTGATAATTGTGGTATTCTGTCGGTTACCAATAATGCTACTGGAAACTTTATGGTCGGTACTACAGCCATAACCTGGACAGTAACAGACATTCACGGGAACAGTTCATCCTGTGAGCAGAGTATTACGATCGTTCCTATGGTCACTGCCAATGCAGGGCCGGATGAAACGATTTGTCAGAATTCTCAAGGCTACCAGGTACTCGGGGCCACAGCATCCAATTATTCCAGTTTGCTTTGGACCACAACCGGGAATGGTTCGTTATTGAATGCCAATACTATTTCACCGACCTATGTGCCCCAGACAGGAGAAACAGGGAATGTATATTTAACCCTGACAGCATCCGGAATTGCTCCATGTTCAGGAACTTCTGATCAGCTCCTGTTGAGCATCATTCCAGGGCCAATGGTTTCAGCAGGTGATGATGCTACTATTTGTGAGAACCAGGTTTTCGTTCCAACAACTTCCAATGCAGCATATTACAATTCCATTCTTTGGACGACTTCAGGAACCGGAACATTCAATGATCCTACGATATTGCACCCCACCTACACTCCAGATGCAACAGATATCCAGTCAGGAACAGTGGTCTTAACTCTCACAAGTATTGGATCAGCTTTATGCGGAAATATTGCAGATAATATGACACTAACCATATCGGAAGCAATAATAGCACAAGCAGGTCCGGATGCAGCAACATGCCAGGGAATTCCTTTCACAGTTAACCAGGCCAGTGCACAAAATGCTGTTTCAGTCTACTGGACGCATAATGGACTTGGCACCCTTACAGGCAATACAACACTGAATCCCACTTATACTCCAGCTCAGAATGAATTGGGAACCATTCTTCTTACCCTTCATGCTGAAGGCTTGGGCACATGCGGGAACAATGAGGACCAGATGGCTTTATCTGTTCATGGCATACCCCAGGTGTTTGCCGGGAATGATAATTCCAGTTGCGGGAACAATCCATTCGTATTGTCAGAAGCTACCTCCTCCAATATTGAGAGTCAGCAATGGACGACATCCGGCGATGGAATTTTTGATGTTCCAACTTTATTAAATGCCACTTATCTTCCCGGACCTAATGATTTAGATAATGGAGTTGTTACCTTGAAACTTTCAGCTATTGGGTATGCCAATTGCGGAATCGTAGAAGACAGCCTGGTCTTGAATTTAACCACAGAACCTTCTGCAAATGCCGGTCCTGATGCAAGCACCTGTAGTTCTTCACCTTACACAATTCAGTATGCCAATGCTACTTCGGTTGCCGGTCTGTACTGGACCCATAATGGTAATGGCACACTAAATGATGCCACAACCTTACATCCTACTTATATACCAGGCATAAATGAAACCGGAAATATTACCCTGGTTTTACATATTACTGCTTATGGAAACTGCGGAAGTGTTTTGGATTCAATGTCGTTAATGGTACAAGAGCCTGCTCTTGCCGATGCAGGGAATGATCTTGCAACCTGCGATCAGGCTTCAGTAAGGATTACAAATTCCCAGGCGTCTGCTTATACTTCAATACTTTGGGTTAGTTCAGGCGATGGTTCATTTGATGATCCCACAGACTTGCATCCATTATATACTCCTGGTAACACTGACAGAGCAAACGGTTTGGTCAGGCTGAGTCTTCATTTACAAGGTATTACCCCATGTCAGGATGTAGTTGATGAGATGCTGTTACAAATTGGCATGAGTCCGAAAGTTTATGCCGGTGATGATGCTTACCTCTGCCAGAATGAAAGCTTTACAATAATTGGAGCGACTGCAATTTCCCAGGGAACCATTTCCTGGCAAATCTCGCCAGCATCAAGCGGTGTTTTATCAGGAGCAAATACACTTACTCCGACCTTTACTCCGGCAAGTGGATATTTTGGAGAAGTGATTCTAACACTTTCACAGGAAGGAAGCTCTGCTTGTGCTAATATTGTAGCAACAGACCAGGTGAAATTAACTGTAAATAAATCACCCGTAGCAAATGCAGGTGAAGACCAGGTAATAGGTGAGGATAAGCGTGCAAAGCTCAATGGTTCAGCTTCTGAAGGTTCGGGACTCTATGCATGGAAATGGCAACCTGAAAAATTCCTGGAGGATGCAACTTCCATGAATCCTATGACTCTGCCTTTGGGTTCAACCACTACCTTTACATTAACCGTAATGGATTTAGTGAGTAGTTGTTCCGGAAATGATGAGATCACAGTCTTTATCGGATCGCCAGGTTTTGAAATCATAGCAAGGGCCGACTACGACACTGTTCTGGTCAATAATTCAGGAAAAATTGAAGTGCTTCTGAACGACATTTATCCTGACAATTCTAAGGTAACTTTATCATTATGTTCCAATCCTAACAATGGATTAGCAATTATCAATCCTGACCAGACTATAACTTATCAGCCCAAGCGGAAATTTACTGGTGATGATTCCTTGTGTTACAGGATATGTATTGATGTTACACCTGAAATATGCGTGGATACCATGGTATATATCCATGTAAGGCCAACTAAAATTGATGACTTACTAGTTGTTACAGGGATTACTCCAAATGATGATAATGTAAATGATGACTGGACTATCAGAGGTATTGAAGACTACCCTGATAATACAGTAATAATTTTCAATCGTTGGGGTGATAAGATCCGCTCCTTTACTGGTTACGACAATAAAGAAAAGGTTTGGGATGGGAAGAATGAAGAAGGAAAGCCTGTACCAGATGGCACATACTTCTATATCCTTGAGATTAAAGAATTAGGTAAATCATCAGGTTGGATTTTTGTAAGAGGTAATCGTGAATAGCCTCTGATGAAAATTATAAATGCCTAGTTGAAATTACCTGGCATCGATTTCTAAACACTGCTCTTTGATTCTTTTCAGGAGCAGTGTTTTTCTTTTATCAAATTCCCAAATCGAATCTCAGGTAAACATGGTTTGGACAGACTTTCCCAATTCTGTACTTAACCTTTAAAATTGAGCTTCTTTTATTACTATAAGATCTTTTATTCTCGATTTCAACAAATTCATTTAAAATCAGAATAGCTCTATTCCCAAATTATTACATTTCATGCTTATAAAAATTTACAGTATGTAAAAAAAAAGTGAAAATGCTAATCAAAAAAAGCGGATGAAATAATTATCTGAAAATATTTTAATTATTCAATAAACTTCTATTTATCTGTTTATTAGTTATTTACGGACATACTAATTTTACAATACTACACTTTCATTACATTTCCAACTGTTTGGCACAACTTTGGGACATAGGAAAATGCGAACAACTAACATATAGTTCTACAGCAGACTCCAACTACTCTAAGAAATACCAACGTGATGAAAAAGATACTCTTCCATACTCTCAGCCTCGCAACAATTCTTGTAACTCTTTTTTCTGCACGAGTTAATGCACAACAGGATCCACTGTTCAGTCAATATATGTTCAACAAGCTTGCAGTCAATCCAGCATATGCAGGCAGTCGTGATGTTCTTACCCTGGATGCATTATACAGGTATCAGTGGGTAAATATTGAAGGAGCTCCCCAGACTTTTTCAGCATCAATGCATTCACCTTTGAGGAACAATCATATGGGACTCGGTTTAAATGTTTATCATGATGTAATCGGCCCTTCTATTAACCAGGGTGCTATGGCTACTTTCTCATACCGTATCCTTTTCCCTAACTCAAAATTATCCTTTGGAATTCAGGCTGGTTATAAATATACAGATGTACTCTGGTCAAGAATAGTTACCCTTGAAACTGAAGATCCACTGTTACGTGCTCCTTTAAATAACAAGGCCGTTCCCGATGCAAGCTTTGGTGTTTATTATTACTCAAACAAATATTATGTTGGGTTTTCTTCAAAGCAGTTGTTTCAAAACCAGATGGGAGTAGTTTCAGTTAATGGTGAAGAACAATTCACCAAACTGCTTCGCCACTTTTACGGTATGGCCGGTGCAGCCTTCCCAATCTCAGAAGATGTTGTTTTCCGTCCATCAGCTTTAGTAAAGTTTGTTAAGAATGCTCCTCCTCAAATGGATCTGAATGCAAGTTTCATGATTAAGAGTGCTTTCTGGCTTGGAGTATCTTATCGTACCGAAAAAGCTTTATCATTCATGGCAGAATTCAACCTATCAGAAAATCTAAGAATGGGTTACTCATATGATCATTGGTTCAATGAACTTCAATCATCCAACAAAGGATCTCACGAAGTAAGGCTCAGTTTCGACTTCGATATTTTCCATTCAAGAATGCTTACCCCCCGTTATTTCTAATAAGCAGACAGAAGCCAAATCAGATACACCATATATCCTCGGAAAAAACATATTCAAAAAGCAACTCCAAAAACCCATTGTTTTGCGCCCATGCCGGATAACCTCCGGCATTTTTTTTATTCCACTGATTGCAATCAATAAATGATTATGAATATTAAAATTGATACACCTGCTGAGGCTTTCAGTTGAATTGAGCTTAATAAGATAGATACTAATATATTCCAATTGACAAATTATTAGGCCAGGTTGATGTATCAACAGGCCCTGGTTCAAAAGTTTTAAGATATGTCCATTTTAGGTCCACATATATTGACCTAACTTTTATTTGTTAAAAGATTAAATCACTAAAGTGTTCAAGCAACTGATCTTTAGGCTTCTAAAGAATTTGGTGATAGGAAACATAAGTTTTCCAATTTGAAATTATGCTTTTTTTTGGGACAACCCTATTACTTTTTCTATTCACATCAATAAAAGAATAGAGAAAAACATTAAGATGCAAAAAGTAAATTTCTTACTCAATTATATGGTTGCTAGGAAGACCTCTTCCAGGCATAATACCAGTTGTATGCTTGTTTTGCATAAAAAAATCCCTGAAGACAATCAGCTGTAAATCTACAATATATACTCTCTGTCATGTTTCAACTAAAATCTAACCAACACATAACTAATACATTACACAATAGACTAAACAACTACCAACAAATAAAAAAACACCATAAAACACTGACCCAAGCAATTGGGATCTATGCTTTTATCATACTTCTGTACTCCGCGGAAGTCTTTTCGTTATCAGGAGAACAGGACAAAGCATTACAGAAGCCTTTTAATAAACAGACAGAAAAAGATCAACTGAATGATAAGAGCCGGAGTTTGAAACCCTCATTCTGCCTGGCTTTAACACCTAAGAATACTCGATATACTCTTCATAGCTATAGCACTTTCAGCTCTTCCCTATTCCCTTCTAATTACCACTTTCCCTTACTCTTACCTACTTCCGATAAGCTGCTGATATCATTAAATAGCCAGGCTTAAGCCAAGCTATTGAGCCAAGCACACTCATTGAATTTTTTTGCGTAAGCCATAATACTAGCGTCATGAGAAACATCTTTACCCAGTCAGGACAGGAAATTCGTACAGGCAAGGCACTGCCTGTATTATTTTTTATGGGAGTCATCCTTTTTGCATCAGGCTTACAGGAAGCCAGGGCACAGGCTGTTCTCCACAGTGTAGGACCCACAACAATTTGTGAAGGAGCAAGCACAACGATGGCCGTAACCATCGATGGAGGGCTTTATCCCTTTACGCTGATTTATACCGATGGTACCAATCAGTTTACTGTGACTCCTTACGATGATGAACAGTTAATTACTGTTTCACCGACAATAACCACTACTTATACCCTGGTGAGTATTGCCTTTGGAAGTAGTCCTGTGCAATACCTGGATGACTTAAGTGGTTCCGTCACAATAACGGTGAATCCACTGCCAACAAATCTGAGTATTACAGTTAACCCGGTTTCTCCGGTCTGCCCCGGGGTCAATTTCACAATTTCTGCTTCCGCAACTAACGGAAGCACTTATGAATTGTGGAACCAGGCTAACACTGTGAAGATATCAAACTTGCCCTACACAACCTCGATTGCATCTGCAACGAGTTATACTGTAAGAGCAATCAGTGTTCACAGTTGCACTATCAGTCAGGCGCTGACTGTAGGTATTGACAATGTTGCCCCAACAATCAGCTGCCCGGCTAGTCAAAATCTGAATACCAATGCAGGAAGTTGCAGTGCCACCCTTCCTGATTACAGGTCAGGGGTAACAGTTAGTGATAACTGTACCGCCAATGGCTCAATAACGCTTACACAGAATCCTGCCCCTGGTACTGTCCTGGCCGGTGGCGACGGATCAACACAATTGGTAACCATTACTGCAACCGACGCTAGCAGTAATTCCAATTCCTGCTCATTTACAATTACTGTTCAGGATGTTGAAAATCCTGCAATTACCGGAACAGCCGTTTCCGGAAATAAAAATACTGATGCCGGCCAATGCTACTATACAGTATCCGGCACCGAATTCAATCCAACCTCAGTTACTGATAACTGCGGAGTATTATCGACCACATATTCTGTTTCAGGGGCAACAACTGCTTCCGGAAACAATACCATGGCCGGAGTGCAGCTTTCGAAAGGTGCCAACATAATTTTGTGGACTGCCACCGACATTAATGGCAATACCAATACCTGGACTTTCACCATTACGGTAGTTGACAATCAAAATCCTCAATTCACAAATTGTCCTGCCAACCGCGATCTCAACATGGGAGCAGGTGTTTGCACAGCAGTCCTTCCAAACTATATCACCCTGCTTAGTGTCACAACAACTGACAATTGTGGTGCCGGAGCAGTTGGTATAACTCAATCGCCAGTTGCCGGAACAGTTTTGGCCGGCGGGGATGGATCTACTCAACTGATCACCCTGACAGCTACCGATGCTTCGGGAAATTCCAACACCTGCACTTTCACTGTGACGGTTCAGGACACCGAGTTACCCAGCCTGAGCTGCCCGGCTAACATCAGCCAAAATGTGGATGTCGGGGTTTGTGGTGCGGTAGTGACTTATACAGCACCTGTTGGAACAGATAATTGCGGGGGAGCTAATACTGTCCGGACAGCAGGTCTTGCTTCCGGTGCTACCTTCCCGGTCGGAGTTACTACCAACACTTTTGTTACCACTGATGCTGCAGGAAATTCAAGTTCCTGCAGTTTCACTGTAACAGTGCTGGATAATGTGTTACCGGAAATCACTTGTCCGGCTGATATTACAACTTCAGCCGAAGCCGGTGGATGTACTGCAACTGTGACTTATACGGCACCTGTTGGAACAGATGTTTGTGCCGGTGCGGTTACTGTTCAGACAGCAGGTTTGGCATCTGGTTCATCATTCCCTGCCGGTGTTACAACAAACACCTTCAGGGTAACTGATGCTTCAGGCAATGAAGCCACCTGCAGTTTCACTGTTACAGTTACTGATACAGAAGCTCCGGTTATTTCGAACTGTCCTTCAAACATCAGTCAATCGAATGACCTGAATCAGTGCAATGCTGTTGTTACCTGGACCGAACCCACTGCAACGGATAATTGCACTTCATCAGGCAATCTGGTCTGGACAAAGTCGCATACTCCTGGTTCATCATTCCCGGTAGGTACCACAACAGTGACCTATACAGCAAGAGATGCCTCAAACAATTCGAGCGTATCTTGCAGTTTCACTGTTACGGTGACTGATACACAGTCTCCTGTAATTAGCGGATGTCCTTCGAATATTACCAAATCGAGTGACCCCGGTATTTGTACAGCCATTGTTTCCTGGACTGAACCCAGCGCAACTGACAACTGTACATCTTCAGGAAATCTTGTCTGGACAAAATCACATACCCCTGGTACTCTATTCACTGCTGGTACTACCACCGTTACATATACAGCAGCCGATGCTGCAGGAAACATCAGCAATGTATGCAGTTTTAATGTAACAGTAGTTGATAATCAGAAGCCAATCATCAGTGGTTGTCCTACAAATATGACTGTTGCGAATACCGCCGGATTGTGCACCGGTACAGCTACATGGACTGAACCGACAGCTACCGACAACTGCACTGCTTCCGGAAGTCTGGTATGGACAAAATCACATACACCCGGCTCAACCTTCCCGATAGGAAACACCATTGTAACCTATACAGTGAAGGATGCATCCAATAATACAAGTAATCCATGCAGTTTTACAGTAACAGTAACTGAAAGTGAACCTCCCGTTGCAAATTGCAAACCAGCCACTATTTATCTTAATGGTTCCGGTATTGCCACTCTGGCTGTAAGTGATGTGAATAATGGTTCCACTGATAATTGTACTGCACAGGGAAGCCTGATTATTACCCTTAGTAAAACTTCTTTCAATTGCTCCAATAAAGGGATTGAATAATGTAGTAATGACAGTAAAAGATGCTGCCGGCAATACCAGTACCTGCACAGCCGCTGTAACTGTTGCCGATAATACTGCTCCTACAATCACAGCTACAGCAGGTACCGTTACCTCCAACCTCAATGCCGACCCCGGACTTTGCTATTATGTTGTAAAAGGGTCAGAGTTTGATCCTACTGCAACCGATAACTGTACCGGACTTACTCTATCCTATACAGTAACAGGAGCAAGTACCCTTAGTGGAAATGGAAGCCTGGCAGGCAAACAACTGAACAAGGGTGCAAATGTTATTTCCTGGACCGCAACAGATGCTTCAGGTAATGTAACCGCAATACCACTTTCTTTCACCAAAACAGTAATCGACAACCAACTTCCGACCATCTCAAGTATTGGTAACCAAACCCGCAACACTAATACAGGCTGCGGTTATACAGTTTCAGGGACTGAGTTTGACGCAACCTATTCTGACAACTGCGGGGTTACTTCTGTGACTTATACACTAAACGGTGGTGCACCTGTATCAGCTACAACATTGGCTGGAGTTGTGCTACCTTTAGGTTTGAATAATGTGGTATGGACTGTAAGTGATGGAACTAACAGCCGTACCAGCTCTTTCAGGGTTACTGTTCTTGACGATGATTATCCAACGATTTCTTCTATTTCAAATATAACAGTTAGCATTACAACCGGTTGTGGTGCAGTAGTAACCTGGGAAACCCCTACTTATGACGACAACTGCATGGTCACCATTTTCGGACAAGTGAATGGTTCACCGAGCGGAAGCACCTTCCCCATTGGAACAACATTGATCAGGTATTGGGCTAAGGATGCTGCTGGCAATACCACAACCATGAGTTTCAATATAATTGTAAACGATCTTACACCCCCGGTATTAACCTGTCCTGCCGGAAGCACATTACTTTCTCCTTTCATTAGGGAAGCTGGAAATGATGTTTGTTTCTATACCGTTGTCGGAACCGAATTTGACCCTACCACTGATGACGGATGTGCTGTAACAGCAACCAATTCATTTGACGGAACCAATACCCTTGCCGGAAAGCAAATTCCTGCCGGGGTTCATACCATTGTATGGACTGCTGTTGATGGTTCCAATAACAGCTCTACCTGCACCATCTATGTTCAGGTAGAAGATAACCAGGATCCTACTTTCGACCAGCCAACCGGTAGCCCGGCAGGCACTTATGCATATAGCAGATATTGTGATCCCGGTGTATGCTATTTTACTGTTCCCGGTACCGATTTTGATCTAAGGAATGTAAACGACAATTGTGGAACTGAAACTCCGACTTTTGTGATTACCAAGAATGGAGTTACAATACTCGCTGACACAAATTCACTGGCCGGAGTACAACTTGCAAAAGATCCTTTACACAGCTATTCTATCGTATGGACAGTTGTTGACCTTCATGGAAACACAGTTGTTTCGACACCTTACAATATTTCTGTTACTGATAACCAGCCTCCATTATATGTATGCTATGGTAATGAAGTAAGAACGGCTCCTTCAGGCAGTTGTTTCTATACTGTAGTCGGAAATGAATTTGATCCTACCTCAATCACTGACAACTGTGACGTTGTTATTGCTGTATCGTATACCCTTGATGGGATCCCGGGTGCCGGAACTACAATGGCCGGAGTAAATCTTACGGGAGGTACCCATGCAGTTGTATGGACAGCAGTTGATCAATCAGGAAATTCAAAAGAATGTACTTTCAATATTAAAGTTATTGACCTTGTAGGGCCAACCATTTCACCAATAGCTGACCAGGATCGGAATGCCCCTGCAGACGAATGTTTTTATGTAGCCGTTGGTACTGAGTTTGACCCAACAGTTAATGACAACTGTACAGTTACGCTTACAAATAATCAGAATAACGGTGCTACCCTGGCAGGATTTGAATTCCCGGTAGGGATAACTGTAGTGGTATGGACAGCTACTGACCCATCAGGAAATGCTGAAACCATGCAATTTGAAGTAAATGTGCATGATGTAACGGCTCCTGCTTATGTGCTTCCTGCTACTGCAACCAGGTATACTGATGCCGGAAGTTGTTACTATTCTGTAACAGGGGATGAATTTGACCCGCAAAATATTGTTGACAACTGTACTCCCGGAAATTTCAATATTCTAAATAACTATAACAATTATCGTTCACTTGAATTTGAAGAGTTACCTGTTGGTACAACCAATATACTTTGGACGGTAAAAGACTTCTACGGTAATATGGGACAGAAAACCATAGCTGTAACAGTAATTGACGATATAGAACCTGTTATCTCCTGTCCTGTAGACGCTTATACCCGTGTAGTTGACAACGGCCAATCCTATTATACTGTCGGTATTAACGAATTTAAGCCTGTAGCCAGCGACAATTGTGCCCTCACTTCTTATATAAATAGCTTCAATGGCACCTCAAGCTTAAATGGAGCCCATCTGAATGCAGGAACACATACCATAACCTGGACAGCTACTGACCCTTCGGGCAACATTACAACCTGCGATGTGGTAGTTAATGTGGTAACCGATCTTTACCCGCCGATTACTTGCGTCGGGGATAAACTGAAGAACAGCAATACCGGAGTTTGTAATTATACGGTTGTTGGCACTGAATTTAACGCCACATCAACTTCTACTGCAGCAACCCTTACCAATGATTATAATAGTTCCAACACCCTTGCTGGCGCTGTATTTGCAGTAGGTACACATCTTGTTACATGGACTGCCACCCAAACTATTAATGGCACAGTTTATTCGAACAGTTGCAGTTTCTATGTTTTTGTTGAAGACAATGAACATCCTGTTGTTACTCCAGCTGCAAATATCAATACAACCACCAATTCGGGCTGTTATGCTACCGGAGTAAATCTGGGAGCACCAACAATCACTGATAATTGTGGAATCAATTATTCAACCAATAATGCTCCTTCGGCTTATTATATTGGAACTACCAATGTTACCTGGTGGGCTCAGGATATCCATGGAAATATAACCACTGCCGTTCAAACGGTAACTGTTGTGGATGACGATCCTCCCAGCATGTCATGCCCTGGTTCAGCATTCTGCCGCGAAGCTGATGACCCATCAGGAAACTTCTATACAGTAAATGGGTCAGAATTTGGCCCTTTCAGCTATTCTGATTGCTCTGCTCTTACATCTTATACAAATGATTATAATGGAACATCCTCACTAAGCGGAGTTCAACTGCCCAATGGAACACATACCATTACCTGGACTGCAACTGATGCAGCCGGAAATTCAAGTACCTGTACAATCACTATTGTAGTAAGTAATACCAGCAATCCTCCTGTTACTTGTCGCGCCAATATTGTAGTAGGCACTGATGCAGGAGTTTGCAACTATACGGTGCAGGGAACAGAATTCGATATCACCACTACTGCAACACCTCCTCCGACTCTTACCTACTCAAATAGTTTCAATGGGAATGCTTCTCTTGGAGGAGCTGTTCTTCCTCTGGGATCAACTACCATTACCTGGACAGTAACTGATGGTACAAATACTAACACCTGTTGTACTTATACCATTTATGTATATGACGATGAAAATCCTGTCGTTACCTGGCCTTCAAATGTAACAGTAAATGTAGATGCGGGTGGATGTACTGCAACCAATGTAGATATCGGCACCCCAACAGCTACTGATAACTGCGGAAATCCCGGATCCATTACCTATTACCGTTCACCTTCAGGTGATGATTTCGGCCTGGGAGTAACCAATGTTTACTGGACCGCTTATGATGCCAATGGACGTTATGTATATCACACTCAAACTGTTACTGTAATTGACAACATTGCCCCGGTAATTGATTGTCCGGCAACCACTTACTATCGTGAATTTGACAATTTATATGTGGATTATTATACTGTAAGAGGAAGTGAATTCCGGCCTTCAGTAGATGAAAACTGTACGCTTGTTTCGTACCTCAATGATTATAACAATTCTACCTATCTCAATGGTTCACAGTTAAGCATTGGGGATCATGCCATTGTATGGACAGCAACTGATGCCAGTGCAAATACTGATCAGTGCACAGTGAATGTTACGATTGTGGATTCATTTGAACCGCTAATTGATTGTTCAGATAATACAACAGTTGCTTCCAATACCGGATGCAGCCATTTATTCAGCGGAACCAGCCTCGATGCTGTGTTCACATCATTATCTATTATCCCGGGGCGTACCCTTACCCATAACCTGGCCGGGGCACCATCGAATACTACACTTGACGGGGCTACTTTCCCTTCAGGTGCAACTACTGTCATATGGACAGCTAAACAAACCATCGGGGGAATTGAATACACCTCAACCTGCAGCCATGTCGTGACTGTTATTGACCAGACTCCTCCAGTAATTGATCCTATCCCTGCAAATGTTACCGTTAATGTAGATCCCGGAACCTGTACCAAAACTATGGTACTTGCCACTATTACTGCTACCGACAATTGCGGAAGTGTTACTATTACCAATAATGCACCCGCAGTTTTCCTTCTTGATACAACCAATGTGAGGTGGGTAGTAAGGGATCCCAGCGGAAACACAACTATTTATAATCAGAAAGTAATAGTTAATGATAATGAAGGCCCGGTAATTACCGGATGTCCCGGAACTATTACCGTACAGGCCAGTGGAACCGGTTGTCAGTCGATGGCATCCTGGCCTCCATTGGTTGCCACTGACCAATGCAGTGGTGTAGCCAGTTTTGTTACAACTCATGACCCAGGAAGTTTATTCAGTATCGATACAACAACCGTTGTTTATACTGCTACCGACAATCGTGGCAATGTAAGCACCTGCACCTTCCTGGTAATTGTTGAAGACCCCGCCCCAACCATCAGTTGTGTGGCAAATAAAACAAGAAACACGAATGCTGGCCTTTGCTCTTACCTTGTAATGGGAAATGAATTTGATCCGCTTGATTATGATGATAACTGCGGGCTTCCTGCCATCACTTATAGCTATACAGATGCTGGAACAGGACTTACTGTTACAGGAAACAATACTATGTCAGGGATTGCAATTCCGAGAGGACATGGAGTGGGTGCAACAGGGCAAACCAGGATTACCTGGACGGCCACCGATGTTAATGGGAACACCGATACTTGCTCATTTCTTGTAACCATTGAGGATCATGAAGCACCTGTAATTGTTGTCCCAGGCAATCAGATTCGTTATACCGACCTCCATCAGAACTATTATACAGTTCAGGGAGGAGAATTTGATGATGTAACAGCTTCTGATAACTGTGGAATTGTTGTAAAACTTGTAAATGAGTACAACCTTTCAACCCTGAGTGGATTACAGATGCATCTTGGAGAGAACACGGTTACCTGGCGCGCTGAAGATGATAAAGGAAATCTTTCAGAAGCTGTATTCTATGCTTATGTAATTGACAATGAACCACCAAGACTTCTCTCAGCACCCACAAACATTACAGTAAACACCTTATCCACCTGTGGAGCTAATGTAAGTTATATACCCCCCATTTTCATTGATAATGTAACCCCAACAGATTCGTTAACGGTAACTATATCACCAGACTATGCAAGTCCCGGATATTTCTTCCCTGTGGGAGTAACTGAAGTAACCTATTCGGTTGTTGATTCAACAGGAAATAATTATTCTTACACCTTTGATATCACAGTTATTGACACTATCGTTCCAAGTATTACCTGTGCTGTGGGATCTCCATTCCACAGAAATACAGATTTGGATC
Organism: Bacteroidales bacterium; assembly: GCA_016707785.1. Lineage (NCBI taxonomy): Bacteria > Pseudomonadati > Bacteroidota > Bacteroidia > Bacteroidales > Bacteroidales bacterium. The sequence continues at coordinate 83,141 of JADJGZ010000053.1, forward strand.
AGAATTATTATACTTCACCATCCACTGAATTTGACCCGACTGCCTATCTCGATAATTGCTATGTCGAGATCAGCAACAATTATAACCACCAGGAATCACTCGAGGATGCTACCTTCCCGGTAGGTATCACGAATGTAACCTGGACAGCCACTGATTCAAGTAATAATATAGCTACCTGTACTATTCAGGTGATTGTTGAAGACATACAGGCTCCTGAAATTGATCATTGTCCTGATGCAACAGTTGCTAAGAATTCAGAAGCCGGGGTTTGTTATTTCCTGATCCCCGGATCGGAATATGATCCTTATGGATTCTCTGATAACGATGGCTTAGACAAATTAACCTACTCGATTAACGGTGGGCCAGAAGTTGGAACTGACCTTAATACTACGCTTGTTGGGCTGCAGATACCTGTCGGCTCAGTTACACAACCAACAACCACTGTTGTCTGGACCCTATATGACCTTAGCGGAAATCCGAGTGATACCTGTGTAACAGTATTTACGATCACTGATATTGAAGCTCCATTGGTAAATGCCGTTGGTAATCAGCTCAGGAATGTTGATCCCGGTTTAAGTACCTATACAGCCAAGAGTCCGGCAGACATTACCTGGGATCCGGTAGTTACGGATAATTGCGAAGTAGCAACCATCACATACTCCATTGATGGCGGAGCTTCAGTAGGCACCGATACTACTACCAGCATCCTGGGAGAAATCTTTGAAATTGGCATCCATACTGTAGTGTGGACCGCCACCGATATTCATGGTAATACCAATACCGGTAGTTACCAGGTGATTATTGAAGACAATGAAAACCCAACTGTAGTATGTAATAATATCACGGTTCAGTTGGATGCTCTTGGTAACTATATTCTTGATTCGGATGACATTGAAGCCATTGCTCTTGGATCCTCCGATCCTAATGGAATAGCCAGCATGACAGTTACCCCGGATGTATTTGATTGCGGAGATGTGGGTGCAAATGAAGTTATATTAACTGTAACCGACACAACCGGAAACTCAGCAAGTTGTACAGCAACCGTAACCGTTCAGGATGTAACTGACCCTGTTGCTGTTTGCAAGGATATTACCATCTACCTTGATGTTTTAGGAACAGCAACCATACTGGATGCTGATATCGACAATGGATCCTCAGATGCATGCGGTATTGAAAGCCTTACAGCCAGTAAGACAGACTTTGGTTGTGGAGATGTTGGCACAAATACTGTAACCCTTACAGTTACCGATAACAATGGAAATACTTCTACCTGTACCTCAACAGTCACAGTTGTGGATGATATCAATCCTGTAGCAGTTTGTAAAAATGCTACTGTATACCTGGATGAAAATGGCACTATCACTATTACTGGTTCTGCTGTTGATAACGGATCATATGATAATTGTGCAAGCAGTCTTGTAAGGACAGTTACCCCTTCAACCTTTGATTGTACCGACATTGGAAATAACAATGTTGTATTAAGGGTAACCGATCCTGAAGGCAATTTTGATGAATGCGCTGCTGTTGTAACGGTACGCGATACTGTAACACCAGAAGCTATTTGCCATAATATTACTGTTCAACTGGATGCCAGTGGCAATGCCAGTATCACAGCCAATCAGATCGATAACGGATCAAATGATGCCTGTGGAATTGCCACAATGACAATTGATAACAGTACTTTCAATTGCAGCAACCTGGGTTCGAATCCACTTACCAATACTGTTGAACTCACAGTGACTGATAATAATGGAAATGTATCCACCTGTTCTGCCCTGGTTACAATAATTGATCAGATAGGCCCATCAATTACTTGTGGTGCAACCGGAAATCAGGCTGTAAACACGAATAATAATGTTTGTACCTATACCCATCCGAATAATAGCTGGAATGCCTCAGCTACTGACGGTTGTACAACAATAGCTACTTTAGGTTATGAACTCACTGGTGCTACTACCGGTACCGGGGCTTCACTCAATGGAGTTGTATTTAATACAGGTGTAACAACTGTTACCTGGACGTCAACCGATGGTTCAGGAAACTCATCTACTTGTAGTTTCACCGTTACTGTAACTGATATTCAGGCTCCAAATGCCCTTTGTAAAAATGCAACAGTGCAACTTGATGCAACTGGAAATGCAAGCATAACCACAACTGATATTGACAATGGCTCCAATGATGCCTGCGGTATCCTAAGCCTTGCAGTAAACCCATCCACCTTTACCTGTGCCAATCTTAATGCAAATACAGTTACACTAACAGTAACCGATAACAACAATAATGTATCGACCTGTACTGCAACAGTTACTGTTCAGGATCTTATTCCACCGGTTGCTGTATGTAAAAATATCACAATACAGCTTGCAGCCAATGGAACAGCTTCAATTACTGGTGCTGATGTAGACAATGGATCAACTGATAATTGCAGCATTCAGACATTAAGTGTGTCACCAAGCAGTTTCAATTGTACAAATGTGGGTACACCTGTAACAGTAACACTTACTGTGACTGACCCCGCCGGAAATACGGATGACTGCACAGCTACGGTAACAGTTGAAGATAATGTTGACCCGACTGCCTTATGCAGAAATATAAATGTTCAGCTTGATGGAACCGGAAATGCGAGCATTGTTGCTGGCGACATTAATAATGGTTCATCAGATGCCTGTGGAATAGCAAGTATTACAGCTAATCCTACAGCCTTTACCTGTGCCAATCTTGGTCCAAATACTGTTACCCTGACAGTAACTGATAACAATGGAAATGTTTCAACCTGTAATTCTACAGTTACTGTCCTTGATCAGGTTGACCCACAGATTACCTGCGCTGTAAGCGGTAACCAGGCAGTAACAACTGACAATAATGTTTGCACCTATACACATCCTAATAATTCATGGAATGCAACTGCTACCGATAATTGTACAACCATCGCATCACTGGGATATGTCCTGACAGGCGAAACAACAGGAACCGGAACCAGTTTGAACGGGGTTGTATTTAATAAGGGTGTAACTACTGTAACCTGGACTGCTATTGACGGATCGGGAAATGATGCTGTTTGCAGCTTTACTGTAACTGTAAGTGATGACCAGGATCCTAATGCCATCTGCAAAGTAGCAACAGTTCAGCTGCGCAGGAATGGAACCGTTCCAGTTATACCAACTCAAATTGACAATGTTTCAAACGACAATTGCGGAATTACAAGCTACCTGGTTTCAAAAGACAATGTAAGCTTCAGTGATTCTGTACTTTATAATTGCAGCGAGATCGGTGGCAACACCATTTACCTTAAAGTAACTGATGCTGCAGGCAATTTCGCCGTTTGTTCTACCACTCTAACGGTTGAAGACAAGCAGGCTCCAACACTCGATGATCTTTCTGACCGCAATGAAGTAACAGATAATGGAGTGTGCACTTATACCCATGCTGATGACCTTTGGAATCTGACAGATAATTGTGATCCCGCTCCAACAATGACCTATACGGTAAGTGGAGCAACAACTGTGGTTACTGCACCCAATACAACCTTAAACGGACAGGTATTCAACCAGGGTACAACCACTGTTACATGGACTGGAACTGACACCTATGGCAACACAGCAGTTACCGAATTTGATGTGATTGTGACTGATAATCAGAATCCAACCATCACCTGCCCGGGAAATATCACCCAGAATGTGGCAGCTCCCGGCAACACTTCAGCCTCAGTTGCTGGCATTGCTGATCCTGTTTATGCCGATAACTGTTCTGTAACTAAATTAACCTATGCCCTTTCAGGAGCAACAACAGCAGCCGCTCAGGCAGCTGGTATCAATGTTCTGAATAGCGGCACATTTAACCTTGGAACCACAACCGTTACCTATACTGCCTATGATGCACAAGGGAATCTGCAGACCTGCACATTTACCGTTACCATCAATGCATTACCTCCTGACGCAGTAATAGTTGACCCGGTTGTCATTACCACTTATGAAAATATTAATCCGGTGGCTACCTTCTCAGTTGTATTACCGGTTGCTCCAACAGGAACAGTAGTATTTGACGTTGAGAGCGATGACCTCACTGAAGGTACCGTTTCAACCAGCCAGCTTACCTTTAATGCCGGGAACTGGAATGTGCCGCAGATAGTTACCGTTACTGGTGTGAACGACGATGTTGATGACGGTGATATTCCTTATACTATTGTAATCACAACCAACCAACTGTTAACAGATGTTGGTTCCGGATATTACTTTGCTGAACCTGCTGATGTAGCAGCCACCAATATTGACAATGATGTTGCCGGTGTAACCGTGAACCCGTTAGCCATCACAACAACAGAAGCCGGAGGAACCGGTACATTTACCATTGTATTGAATACTGAACCTGTTGAAGACGTGACCTTCACCCTTTCAAGCAGCGACTTGACCGAAGGAGATATTACAACACCAGCCGGAAAGACCATTACTTTCACCCCGGCCAACTGGGATACCCCGCAAACAGTAATTGTAACAGGTATTGACGACCTGATTGTTGATGGTACTGTAGCCTATCAAATCATTACAAGCAATGCATCTTCTGCTGACCCGATATATAATAACATGGTTGCAGATGATGTAAATGTTAACAGTATTGATAATGATGTTGCCGGGTTTGTTGTTACTCCAACCTCATTAACTGTTTCAGAAAATGTAACCACAGCTACTTTTACAATTGTTCTGACGAGCAAACCGGCCACTGATCTTACCGATTATGTAGTTGTTGTTGATGTAACCAGCAGTGACTTAACTGAAGGAACTGTTTCTGTATCACAACTCACCTTTACAGCAGCCGACTGGAATACACCTCAAACTGTAACAGTTACTGGTGTTGATGATGATGTAGTGGATGGGACTATTGCATTTACTATTGTTAATGCAGTTAATACGACCTCTACAACTGATCCGATTTATGATTTGCTGAATCCTGCTGATGTTTCGGTAAATAATACAGATAATGATGCTGCGACTGTAGCCATCGACAATGTAACCCACCTCGAAGGAAATGCCGGAACAACAACCTATACTTTCACTGTGACCCATTCAGGTGCACAGGTGATTGGAGGATACTCCGTTTCCTATTATTCACAGAATGTAACCACCAAGGTACCCAGCGACTATACTGCAGTTGCCGGATCACTCGCTTTCACCGGCTCAATTGGTGAAACCAAAACTATTACCGTTATCGTAAATGGTGATGTAATGGTTGAAAACAATGAGACCTTCAGGGTTGTATTGAATACTGTTACAGCACCCGGAAAGAATGTAACCATACCGGAAATCGGCAAGAGAGGTACAGGAACCATTACCAATGATGATAATGCAACCCTTGCTATCAATGATGTTTCCGTTGTTGAAGGAAATAGTGGAACCAAGACCCTTACTTTCAATGTAACACTAAGCATGGATGTGGAAGATGGTCTGACCATTGATTATACTTCAGCCAATGGAACAGCTACCACAGCAGACAATGATTATCTTCTCAAAACTGGTACTCTCACCTTTGTTGGTACCCAGAATGAAGTTCAAACCATTGCTGTAACAATAAATGGGGATCAAAAGGTTGAGTTAAATGAAACCTTCCTGATGAATCTCAGCAATATCGTTCCTGTTAGTGCACCTGCCGGAACCATCACTTTCTCTGATAATTCAGGAACTGGCACCATTACCAATGATGATGCAGCTGTAATTTCCATCACGGGTTTCACCGTTAGTGAAGCAACAGGAACTGCTGACTTTACCATTGCAATGGATTACCCTGTTCAAACAGCATTCACAGTTGATTTTGCTACTGCTGACCATACCGCACTTGCCGCTTCTGACTATACTGCAATCCCAACTACCACTCTGAATTTTGGTGGAGCCAATGCCCTTTCACAAACTGTTACTGTTACTATCACAAACGACAGTTATCTTGAACCAACGGAAGACCTTTATGGAATCCTTAGCAACCTTGTTGCCGGAGGCCAGAATGTGACACTGACGGGTGGAGGAGCTTCAACCCAGGCAATTGGTATTATTACTGATAATGAAACTGCAGGTATAAGCATCGATGATGTATTAGTTGCCGAAAGTGACGGTAATGCAGTCTTTACAGTATCACTTACAGGCAATATCCAGGATGCTTTATTGGTAAACTATACGACATCCAATGGAACTGCACTTCAACCCGGTGATTATACAACAACAAGCGGAACGATCACATTCTCTGCAGGTTCATTAAGTGGAAGTACATTAACGATCACTGTGCCAATAACCAGCGATAACAGGGCTGAACCCACTGAAACCTATACACTTACCTTAAGTAATATTGTTACAACAGGTAATGCAACAATTACTGATGCAAGCGGAACAGGTACAATTACCGATGATGACCCGATCACACTTACCCTGAATGGTTTTACAGTTACAGAAACCAATGGTACCCAAACAGCCAACTTCACTGTAACCAGTGATATAACAGCTCAGAACAATATTGTGTTACTGTTCTCAACCAGTTATGGCAGTGCAACAGCTACTGACTATACACAGCAAACCAATACTACAGTTACCTTAACCGCAGGATCAACTTCTGTAAATGTTCCGGTAAGTGTACTAGGAGACCTGATTGCTGAACCTACTGAATCATTTACTGGCACCATTACTTTATCCAATGCCAATGGACAGCAGGTTGTTCTGGGGACACCCTCCGCAACTTCTACTATCGATGATGATGATGTAATTACCATCAACCTGGCTGCATTCACCGTAACAGAAACCAATGCTACCCAGACACAGAACTTCGTTGCCAGCATGAATACATCAGCACAGTATGATATTGTACTAAGTTTTTCAACTTCTGATGGAACGGCTATCGACGGAAATGACTATACTGCTCAGGCTGCTACTGTTGTTACTATTGCAGCCGGAACTACCAGCGTAAATATTCCTGTTTCTATCCTGGGAGACCTTATCATAGAACCACAGGAATCCTTTACCGGAACCATAACTCTGACTAATGCCAATGGTCAGCAGGCTTCGGTGGGTACCGGAACAGCTACTGCTACTATCAATGATGACGATGAAGCTACCCTTGTGGTTACCGGCTTCAGTGTTGATGAAGATGCAGGAACAGCTGATTATACTATTACTCTCAGTAGTGCAGTTCAGAATGCATTCACAGTTGATTTTGCAACCTCAAATATTACAGCCCTCGCAGGTTCTGACTATACTGCAATCCCAACCACTACACTCAACTTTGGTGCAGCAAACCCATTGGTACAAACCATAACTGTAACCATAAACGATGATGACCTTGTGGAACCAACTGAAACATTAAGAGGTACAATCAGTAATCTTGTGGCTAACGGACAGGATGTAACCATTGCTACAGCTATTGCAACAGGCACCATCACCGATAATGATGCTGCAAGTGTTGTTATTGATGATGTAACCGTTGAAGAAGATGTTGTTTCAGGAACAGCGGTATTTACTGTCACGCTTACCGGCCATATTCAGGATGCATTAACTGTAGATTTCACCACAGGAGATGTAACTGCAATTGCTGTTAGCGACTATACAACAACCACCGGAACTGTTACTTTCCCTGCCGGATCTCTTACCGGTACTACCCAGTCAATCACCATTCCTATCATAAACAACACCATTTCAGAACCTACAGAAACCTATACTGTAACTCTAAGCAACATCCTCAGCACAGGAACAGCAACGATAAATGATACCCAGGGAACAGGAACCATACTTGACGATGATCCTGTTACTGCTATCAACCTTGCCGGATTTACGGTGACAGAAACTGATGGAACCGTTTCTCACAATTTTGTGGCCAGCATGGATATCCCTGCTCAGGAACCTATTGTGATCAGTTTCAGCACTACTGCAGGTACTGCTTTTGCCGGAAGTGATTTCACAGCCCAGACCAATGTACAATATACAATTCTGCCTGGTAACCAGAGTGTTAATATACCAATTGCCATTATTGGCGATAATGTTGTTGAACCTCAGGAAGCCTTCTCCGGAACAATTACCCTGGTAAATGCAAACGGTCAGCAGGTAACTATTGGAACTGCTGATGCAACCGGAACAATCAATGATGATGATGATGCATCATTCACCATTGATGGATTTACAGTAAGTGAAGCTGCAGGTACTGCTAACTTCACCATAACACTTAGCGCCAGTGTACAGAACGCAATTACGATTGATATAGCAAGCTCAAATATCGTTGCTGTTGCAGGCTCTGATTATACAGCAGTCCCGACAACAACACTCAATTTTGGTGCTGCAAATGCTTTGGTTCAAACCGTTACAGTTCCAATTCTTGAAGACTTACTGGTTGAACCTACCGAAGATCTGCTTGGAACTTTGAGTAACCTGGTAAATAACAGCCAGAATGTTACCATCGCCCTGGCCACTGATACAGCCTTTATCACTGATAATGACGCTGCTACACTCACAATTAACAATGTAACACTGCAGGAGCCAGACCTGGGTTCAACTGTGGAATACATATTCACTATATCCTATGCCGGAAGGAATACTGACGGGCCATTTACTGTAGCCTACACAACCAATAATGGAACCGCTTCTTCAGCGTCTGATTATGATGCACTCAGCGGAACCGTAACCTTCAATGGTGTAAATGGAGAAACTCATACTGTAACCGTGATTGTAAACGGTGACAATGTAGTTGAACCCAATGAAACCTTTACGCTCGATTTAAGTGAAGATGATTTTGGTGGAAGGAATATCACTTTTGCTGATAATTCCGGTCTTGGTACAATTACCGATAATGACATAACCACTGTAACCATTACAGCCAATGATCCTACTGCTGCTGAACCTGCCAATGATGGTCAGTATACAGTGAATATGGGATTAACTTCTTCTACCAATACTGTGATCAGTTATACTGTATCAGGAGATGCCGTTGCCGGAACCGACTATACTGCACTCAGTGGTACCGTTACAATTCCTGCCGGAAGCACATCTGCAGTAATTGATCTTGATGTAATTAATGACCTGATTCTTGAAGATGATGAAACTGTGACAGTTACACTCAGCAGTCTGACAGGAAACACAAATATCTCCATTGGAGCACCATACATAGCAACTGTAACCATTACTGATGATGATGTTGCAACTGTAAGCATTGCCGCCAATGACCCGAATGCTGCTGAACCAGCCAATAATGGTCAGTTTACAGTGACTATTACCCATCCATCTGATGTAGCGACAGTTCTTAGCTATACCGTTAGCGGAACAGCAGTGGCAGGTACTGATTATACATCTTTATCCGGCACAGTGACCATTCCGGCCGGAAGCACTACGGCAACCATTAATGTATCAGTAATTGATGATCTCATTGTTGAATCAACCGAAACAGTAATAGCCACACTAACTGCCGTTACTTCAGGAGATGCTGATATTACTATCGGTGTTCCTGCAGCTGCCACCGTAAACATTGCTGATAATGATGCTTCTTCAGTAAGCATTACTGCCAATGATGCTGTTGCCGGAGAACCTTCAAATAACGGTCAATTTACAGTTAGCATGACCCGGGCTTCAGATGTTGCTACAGTGATAAGCTATACCGTTAGCGGAACTGCAACTGCCAATTCTGATTATAACACACTTTCAGGTAGCGTAACTATTCCTGCAGGAAGCACATCTGCTACTATCGATGTATTAGTCATCAATGATCTGCTCCTTGAAGCAACTGAAACTGTAATTGCTACTTTATCAAGCATTACTTCTGGCAATTCAGGAGTAACTATTGGTACACCAGATGCTGCTACTGTTAACATTACAGATGATGACGCTGCTTCTCTTGCAATTAGCGACGTAACTGTAAGTGAATCAGCCGGAACTGCAACATTTACTGTTACTCTTACAGGAAATGTCCAGGGTGGATTCACCATTGATTATGCAACCGCTGATGCAACTGCTGTTGATCCTGATGATTATACTTCCACTTCCGGAACCCTTACTTTCGCCGGAACTACCACTGAAACAGAAACATTTACTGTTCCAATCATTAATGATAATATCGTAGAAATAACAGAAACCTACCTTGTAAATCTTTCAGGTATTTCCAATGCGCTGATTACATTCGACAGCCAGGCAACCGGCACCATCACTGATGATGACGTTGCAACTGTCAGCATTAACAGTGTTTCAAACAATGAAGGAAATGCAGGTACAACTAATTATACTTTCACTGTAACCCTCAGCCAGGCATCAGATGCAACCGTAACTGTTGACTATGCTACTGCCAATGGTACTGCAACCGTAGCCGATCTCGACTATGTTGCAAAAACCGGTACATTGACGTTTGCCGCCGGAGAAACATCCAAAACTATTACTGTTGTTGTCAATGGTGATATTAAGATTGAAAACGACGAAACGTTTACTGTTGCATTGAGCAACCTGGTTGTAAACAGTCGCCCGATTACTTTGGGTGCATCCACTGGAACCGGCACCATTGTAAATGATGATAATGCAAGCATTTCTATTGGTGATGTGAGCCTTACAGAAGGAAATACAGGAACCAAGAACTTTACATTTACCGTTACCCTTTCGGATGCCGTATCAGGTACTGTTACTGTAGATTATGCTACTGCCAACGGAACAGCCACCCTGGTTGACGGTGATTATATAGCTACATCCGGAACTGTTGTATTCAGTGCCGGTCAGACCAGCAAGACCATTATTGTGCCTGTAAACGGTGACACCAAGGTTGAAGCTGATGAAACCTTTACAGTAGAACTCAGCAATCTTGCCAATGGAGGATACGATGTAATCCTCGGTACATCTACCGGAAACGGGACTATTGTAAACGATGATGCCGCAACCATCAGCATCAATGATGTTACTGCCAATGAAGGAAATAGCGGTACAACCAGCTTCACCTTCACTGTTAGTATGTCAAATGCTTCTGATGATGTTGTTACTGTCGACTATGCTACTTCCAATGGTACTGCTACATCAGCAGATCCGGACTACACAGCCATTGCAGCTACCACCCTTACATTTGCCGCCGGTGAGACCAGTAAGACCATTACTGTTTCTGTAAATGGCGACACCAAGGTTGAAGCCGATGAAACTTTCACTGTTACCTTGAGTAACCTCGATAATAATGGAAATGATGTTACAATATCTGATGCTTCAGGATTAGGCACTATCATCAATGATGATGCAGCAACGATGAGTATCAGCGATGTTACTGCTCTGGAAGGAAACAGTGGAACTACCAATTTTGTCTTTACTGTTACACTCTCTGCAGCATCAGATGATGTTGTTACAGTTGACTATATAACAAGCAATGGAACTGCGACTGTAGCTGATAACGACTATACAGCTCTCGCATCCACAACACTTACATTTGCTGCCGGTGAAACCAGCAAGACCATTACAGTAGTTGTGAATGGTGACAAGAAAACGGAATCTGATGAAACCTTTACCTTGACACTAAGCAACCTTGTTGATAATGGAAATGATATTACACTTGGTACTTCAACAGCAACCGGAACCATCACCAACGATGACCACTCACCTGTTCTTGCTGATGTAATAAAGAGCGGAAATGAGGATAATGACATTCTCTTTACTGCTGCCAACTTCACCGCCGTATTTACTGATGCTGACAGTGATCCATTAGTAAAAATTGTTGTAAGAAATCTTCCGGCCAACGGAACCCTGTACCTCGATGGTACTGCAGTTACTGCCGGACAGGAAATTGCTGCTGCCGACCTGGGCGACCTGGTATTTACACCGGGCAATAACTGGAATGGCACAACCTCATTTGACTATAATGCATCAGATGGAACAAACTGGGCCGTAGTAGATGAGCAGGTGATCATTACAATCATCGCAGTAAATGATGCTCCTATTGCCAATGATGATATTCTTACAACTCCTGAAGAAATTCCAATCCTTGGGTCAGTTACTGCCAACGATACTGATGTTGAAGGCAATGGCCTTACCGTAACACAGTTTGTTATTAATGGCACAACTTATAATGCCGGACTTACAGCAACTATCGCCAATGTAGGTACCCTGCTGATCAATTCCAACGGATCGTTCATTTTCACTCCAGTTGCTGATTTCACAGGATTAGTTCCAACAGCAACCTACACGATCAGCGATGGTAATGGTGGAAGTGATGCTGCTGACCTGATCATAACAGTAACTCCATTGAATGATCCTCCTGTAACTGTCAGCCAGTCCTATACAACCTGCAGTAGTTCAATTCTCACAGGCAATGTACTGGATAATGGTGATGCAGATCCGGATGGAACTGCTCTGGAAGTTGAAACAACGCCTGTTGTGGATGCAAGCTTCGGAACATTTGCCATTCTTTCAACCGGAGCATTTACCTATACTCCTGATGCAGGCTATAATGGTGCTGATACAGTAGTTGTATCTGTTTGCGACAATGGTACTCCGGCTCCTGCTGCCTGCACCAACGACACTATTTTCATCCTGGTAAATGGTGCTCCTTCAGCCAACGCAGGTCCTGCTCAGAACCTCTGCAACGTTACCAATACTACTCTCGCAGGTAATGATCCTACTCCGGGTACAGGTCTCTGGACACTTGTCTCAGGCCCTAACTCACCGGCCATCACTACCCCGACAGCATACAACTCCACCGTTACTTCAATGGTTCCTGGTGTATATGTATTCAAGTGGACAATCTCAAACGGTGTCTGCACTCCTTCAGAAAGCACTGTTACCATCACCAACTACGCTACACCTACAACTGCTCTTGCCGGTGCTGACCAGAACCTTTGCGGTACCCTCGTATCTGCTGGTCTTGGTGCAAACACACCAGCTAACGGAACAGGTGCATGGTCAATCGTATCAGGTGGTACTGGTACTTTCTCAAGTGCTGCTGCTGCTAATGCTACATTCACTGCTGATGCATACGGTGTATATGTTCTCCGCTGGACTATCTCCAACGGTGTATGCGCCTCTTCAACCGATGATGTAACTGTTACCTATTACGAAAGTCCTACCACTGCTACTGTGGGTGCCAACCAGAATGTTTGCGCTTCACTCGTATCAGCCGGTCTAGGTGCCAACACCCCAACCGTGGGTACTGCTTCATGGTCCATCGTGTCAGGTGGTACAGGCTCATTTGATGATAATACCGATCCTAATGCAGTATTTACCGCTGATGCTTACGGAACATATGTATTGCGTTGGTCAATAACAAACGGCACTTGCGCCGCTTCTACGGACGATGTTACCGTTAACTTCTACCAGGCGCCTACTACAGCTTCTGTAGGTGATGATCAGAACCATTGCGCTACACTTACCTCGACCGGTTTAGGTGGAAACACCCCGGTTATCGGTACAGGTGCATGGTCGATCGTTTCTGGTGGTACAGGTACTTTCACTGCTCCGACTTCAGGTAATTCAAACTTCGTGGCCAATGCTTATGGCACATATGTGCTGCGCTGGTCAATAACAAACGGTACATGTGCCGTTTCTACGGATGATATCACCGTTACCTTCTACCAGGCTCCTACCACTGCTACAGTCGGTGCTGATCAGAGCCTCTGCGGTACCCTCGTATCTGCAGGTCTTGGCGGCAACACCCCAACCGTGGGTTCAGGTGCATGGTCGATCATATCCGGTGGTACAGGTACTTTCTCCAGCACTGCAGCTGCTAATGCAACCTTCACTGCTGATGATTATGCTGTATATGTACTCCGCTGGACTATCTCCAATGGTGTCTGCACCGTCTCTACAGCTGATGTGACCGTTACATTCTTTGCCAGTCCTGTCGTTTCAAACGCAGGTCCTGCTCAGAACCTCTGCAACGTTACCAATACTACTCTCGCAGGTAATGATCCTACTCCGGGTACAGGTCTCTGGACACTTGTCTCAGGCCCTAACACCCCGGCCATCACTACCCCGACAGCATACAACTCCACCGTTACTTCAATGGTTCCTGGTGTATATGTATTCAAGTGGACCATCTCAAACGGTGTCTGCACTCCTTCAGAAAGCACGGTTACCATCACCAACTACGCTACACCTACAACTGCTCTTGCCGGTGCTGACCAGAACCTTTGCGGTACCCTCGTATCTGCTGGTCTTGGTGCAAACACACCAGCCAACGGAACAGGTGCATGGTCGATCGTATCAGGTGGTACAGGTACTTTCTCTTCGGCTGCTGCTGCAAATGCAACATTCACTGCTGATAATTACGGTGTATACGTTCTTCGCTGGACTATCTCCAACGGTGTATGCGCTGCTTCAACCGATGATGTTACCGTTACCTATTACGAAAGTCCTACCACTGCTACCGTAGGTGCCAACCAGAATGTTTGCGCTTCACTCGTATCTGCAGGTCTTGGTGCCAATACCCCAACCGTGGGTACTGGTGCATGGTCCATCGTTTCAGGTGGTACAGGCTACTTTCAGTGATAATACAGATCCTGATGCGGTATTCACTGCAGATGCTTATGGAACTTATGTACTGCGCTGGTCGATCTCAAACGGTACCTGCACAGCTTCAACAGCTGATGTTACCGTTAACTACTATCAGGCTCCGACTACAGCTTCTGTGGGTGCTGACCAGAACCATTGCGCTACACTTACCTCGACCGGTTTAGGTGGAAACACCCCGGTTATTGGTACAGGTGCATGGTCGATCGTGTCAGGTGGAACAGGAACATTCACTGCTCCGACTTCAGGAAATTCAAACTTCGTGGCCAATGCTTACGGAACATATGTACTGCGCTGGACGATCTCCAACGGTACATGTGCTGCTTCAACCGATGATATCACCGTTACCTTCTACCAGGCTCCTACCACTGCTACAGTCGGTGCTGACCAGAGCCTCTGCGGTACCCTCGTATCTGCAGGTCTTGGTGGCAATACCCCGGTTGTAGGAACAGGCGCATGGTCGATCGTATCAGGTGGAACAGGTGCTTTCTCAAGCACTGCTGCTGCAAATGCAACATTCACTGCTGATGCATACGGTGTATATGTACTTCGCTGGACTATCTCCAACGGCGTTTGCACCGCTTCAACTGCTGATGTTACCGTTACATTCTTCGAAAGTCCTGTCGTTTCTAACGCAGGTCCTGCTCAGAACCTCTGCAACGTTACCAATACTACTCTCGCAGGTAATGATCCTACTCCGGGTACAGGTCTCTGGACACTTGTCTCAGGTCCTAACACCCCGGCCATCACTACCCCGACAGCATACAACTCCACCGTTACCTCAATGGTACCCGGTGTATATGTATTCAAGTGGACAATCTCCAACGGTGTCTGCACTCCTTCAGAAAGCACTGTTACCATCACCAACTACGCTACACCTACAACTGCTCTTGCCGGTGCTGACCAGAACCTTTGCGGTACCCTCGTATCTGCTGGTCTTGGTGCAAACACACCAGCTAACGGAACAGGTGCATGGTCTATCGTATCAGGTGGTACTGGTACTTTCTCCAGTGCTGCTGCTGCAAATGCTACATTCACTGCTGATGCATACGGTGTATATGTACTTCGCTGGACTATCTCCAACGGCGTTTGCGCTGCTTCAACCGATGATGTTACCGTTACCTATTACGAAAGTCCTACCACTGCCACCGTGGGTGCCAACCAGAATGTCTGCGCTTCACTCGTATCAGCCGGTCTTGGTGCCAATACCCCAACCGTGGGTACAGGTGCATGGTCAGTCGTTTCAGGTGGAACTGGAACATTCAGTGACAATACCGATCCTGATGCTACCTTCACTGCTGACGCTTATGGAACATATGTACTGCGCTGGTCAATCAGCAATGGTACATGTACTCCTTCAACAGCTGATGTTACCGTGAACTACTACCAGGCTCCTACCACTGCTTCTGTGGGTGCTGACCAGAACCATTGCGCTACCCTTACCTCTACCGGTTTAGGTGGAAACACCCCGGTGATTGGTACAGGTGCATGGTCAATCGTGTCAGGTGGAACTGGAACATTTACTGCTCCGACTTCAGGAAATTCAAACTTCGTGGCCAATGCTTATGGCACATATGTGCTGCGCTGGTCAATAACAAACGGTACATGTGCTGCTTCAACCGATGATATCACCGTTACCTTCTACCAGGCTCCTACCACTGCTACAGTCGGTGCTGACCAGAGCCTCTGCGGTACCCTCGTATCTGCAGGTCTTGGTGGCAATACCCCAACTGTGGGTACAGGTGCATGGTCGATCGTATCAGGTGGTACAGGTGCTTTCTCAAGCACTGCTGCTGCAAATGCAACCTTCACTGCTGATGCATATGGTGTATATGTTCTTCGCTGGACTATCTCCAACGGCGTATGCACCGCTTCTACTGCTGATGTGACCGTTACATTCTTCGAAAGTCCTGTAGTTTCCAATGCCGGTCCTGCTCAGAACCTCTGCAACGTTACCAATACTACTCTCGCAGGTAATGATCCTACTCCGGGTACAGGTCTCTGGACTCTTGTCTCAGGTCCTAACTCACCCGCAATCACTACCCCGGCAGCTTATAACTCAACCGTTACCTCAATGGTTCCTGGTGTATATGTATTCAAGTGGACAATCTCAAACGGTGTCTGCACTCCTTCAGAAAGCACTGTTACCATCACCAACTACGCTACACCCTACAACTGCTCTTGCCGGTGCTGACCAGAACCTTTGCGGTACACTCGTATCTGCTGGTCTTGGTGCAAACACTCCTGCAAACGGAACAGGTGCATGGTCAATCGTATCAGGTGGTACAGGTACTTTCTCTTCGGCTGCTGCTGCAAATGCAACATTCACTGCTGATGCTTACGGTGTATACGTGCTTCGCTGGACTATCTCAAACGGCGTTTGCGCTGCTTCAACCGATGATGTTACCGTTACCTATTACGAAAGTCCTACCACTGCCACTGTAGGTGCCAACCAGAATGTCTGCGCTTCACTCGTATCAGCCGGTCTTGGTGCCAACACCCCAACCGTGGGTACTGGTGCATGGTCAGTCGTTTCAGGTGGTACTGGTACTTTCAGTGACAATACCGATCCTGATGCTACTTTCACTGCTGATGCTTATGGAACATATGTACTGCGCTGGTCAATCAGCAATGGTACATGTACAGCTTCTACCGCTGATGTTACCCTTAACTACTACCAGGCTCCTACTACGGCTACCGTCGGTGCCGATCAGAACCTTTGCGCTACACTTACCTCGACCGGTTTAGGTGGAAACACCCCGGTTATCGGAACAGGTGCTTGGTCAATCGTGTCAGGTGGAACAGGAACATTTACTGCTCCGACTTCAGGTAATTCAAACTTCGTTGCAAACGGTTATGCTACCTATGTACTGAGATGGACTATCTCCAACGGTACATGTGCTGCTTCAACCGATGATATCACCGTTACCTTCTACCAGGCTCCGACCACTGCTACAGTCGGTGCTGACCAGAGCCTCTGCGGTACCCTCGTATCTGCTGCTCTGGGAGCAAACACCCCGGCTGTAGGTACAGGTGCATGGTCTATCGTTTCAGGTGGTACTGGTACTTTTGATGATAACACTGATCCTGATGCAGTATTCACTGCTGATGCTTATGGTGCATTTGTTCTGCGCTGGACTATCTCAAACGGTACCTGCACAGCATCAACCGATGATATGAACGTTACATTCTTTGCCAGCCCGGTTGTATCAAATGCCGGTCCTGCTCAGAACCTCTGTGACGTTACCAATACTACTCTCGCTGGTAATGATCCTACCCCGGGTACAGGTCTCTGGACACTCGTTTCAGGTCCTAATACCCCTGCAATCACAACCCCGACAGCATACAACTCCACCGTTACCTCAATGGTGCCCGGTGTATATGTATTCAAGTGGACCATCTCCAACGGTGTATGCACTCCTTCAGAAAGCACTGTTACCATCACCAACTACGATACACCTTCAACTGCTGTGGCAGGTGCTGACCAGAACCTCTGCGGCACCCTCGTATCTGCTGGTCTTGGTGCAAACACACCTGTAAACGGTACAGGTGCATGGTCTATCGTATCAGGTGGTACTGGTACTTTCTCCGGCTGCTGCTGCAAACGCAACATTCACTGCTGATGCTTACGGTGTATATGTGCTGCGCTGGACTATCTCCAACGGCGTATGCGCTGCCTCTACCGATGATGTTACCGTCACCTATTACGAAAGTCCTACCACCGCTACCGTAGGTGCCAACCAGAATGTCTGCGCTTCACTCGTATCTGCTGGTCTTGGTGCCAATACCCCAACCGTGGGTACTGGTGCATGGTCAGTCGTTTCAGGTGGAACTGGAACATTCAGTGACAATACAGATCCTGATGCTACTTTCACTGCTGATGCTTATGGAACTTATGTACTGCGCTGGTCAATTTCGCAACGGTACGTACCGTTTCTACAGCTGATGTCACCGTTAACTTCTACCAGGCTCCTACCACTGCTTCTGTGGGTGCTGACCAGAACCATTGTGCTACACTCACCTCTACTAGTTTAGGTGGAAACACCCCGGTTATTGGTACAGGTGCATGGTCAATCGTTTCTGGTGGAACAGGTACTTTCACTGCTCCGACTTCAGGTAATTCAAACTTCGTTGCCAACGGTTATGCAACCTATGTACTGCGCTGGACTATCTCCAACGGTACATGTGCTGCTTCAACCGATGATATCACCGTTACCTTCTACCAGGCTCCAACCACTGCTACAGTCGGTGCTGACCAGAGCCTATGTGGTACCCTCGAATCTGCAGGTCTTGGTGGCAACACCCCAACTGTGGGTACAGGTGCATGGTCGATCGTATCAGGTGGTACTGGTGCTTTCTCAAGCACTGCCGCTGCAAATGCTACATTCACTGCTGATGCATACGGTGTATATGTTCTTCGCTGGACTATCTCCAATGGTGTCTGCACCGCTTCTACTGCTGATGTTACCGTTACATTCTTCGAAAGTCCTGTCGTTTCCAACGCCGGTCCTGCTCAGAACCTCTGCAACGTTATCAATACTACCCTCGCAGGTAATGATCCTACTCCGGGTACAGGTCTCTGGACACTTGTTTCAGGTCCTAACTCACCTGCAATCACTACCCCGACAGCATACAACTCCACCGTTACCTCAATGGTACCCGGTGTATATGTATTCAAGTGGACAATCTCCAACGGTGTATGCACTCCTTCGGAAAGCACTGTTACCATCACCAACTACGCTACTCCTACCACTGCTGTTGCCGGTGCTGATCAGAACCTTTGCGGTACCTTCTCTGCCGGTCTCCAGGTGCAAAACACTCCTAAGGGGAACAGGTGCATGGTCGATCGTATCAGGTGGTACTGGTACTTTCTCTTCGGCTGCAGCTGCTAATGCTACATTCACTGCTGATGCATATGGTGTATACGTGCTTCGCTGGACTATTTCAAACGGCGTATGTACAGCATCTACCGATGATGTTACCGTTACCTATTACGAAAGTCCTACTACTGCCACGTGAGGTGCCAACCAGAATGCTCCACCTCATCGATCTGCCGGTCTTGGTGCCAACACCCCAACCGTGGGTACAGGTGCATGGTCCATCGTTTCAGGTGGTACAGGTACTTTCAGCGACAATACAGATCCTGATGCTACTTTCACTGCTGATGCTTACGGAACCTACGTATTGCGCTGGTCAATCAGCAATGGCACTATGCAGCTTCTACCGCTGATGTTACCGTTAACTTCTACCAGGCTCCTACCACTGCTTCTGTGGGTGCTGACCAGAACCATTGCGCTACCCCTACCTCTACCGGTTTAGGTGAAACACCCCTGTTGTAGGTACAGGTGCTTGGTCAATCGTGTCAGGTGGAACCGGAACATTTACTGCCCGACTTCAGGAAATTCAAACTTCGTTGCCAACGGTTTGCCACCTATGTACTGCGCTGGACTATCTCCAACGGTACATGTGCTGCTTCAACCGATGATATCCCGTTACCTTCTACCAGGCTCCAACCACCGCTACAGTCGGTGCTGACCAGAGCCTCTGCGGTACCCTCGGACTCGGGTCTTGTGGCAATACCCAACTGTGGGTACAGGTGCATGGTCGATTGTATCAGGTGGTACTGGTGGCATCACTACTGATGCAAATGCAGTATTCACTGCTGATGATTATGGTGATATGTTCTGCGCTGGACATCTCAAACGGTACATGCACAGCATCAACCGATGATAGTGAACGTTACATCTTCGAAAGTCCTGTTGTTTCAAACGCAGGTCCTGCTCAGAACCTCTGCAACGTCAATACTACTCTCGCTGGTAATGATCCTACTCGGTACAGGCCTCTGGACTCTTGTCTCAGGTCCCTAACTCCGGCCATCACTACCCCGACAGCATACAACTCCACCGTTACCTCATGGTACCAGGTGGTATGTATTCAGTGGACAATCTCAAACGGTGTCTGCACTCCTTCAGAAAGCACTGTTACCATCACCAACTACGCTACACCTACAACTGCTGTTGCCGGTGCTGACCAGAACCTTTGCGGTACCTTTGTATCTGCAGGTCTTGGTGCAAACACTCCTGCCAATGGAACAGGTGCCGGTCAATCGTATCAGGTGGGGTACTTTCTCTCCGGCTGCTGCTGCAAATGCAACATTCACTGCTGATGCTTATGGTGTATACGTGCTTCGCTGGACCATCTCCAACGGTGTATGCGCAGCTTCAACCGATGATGTTACCGTTACCTATTATGAAAGTCCTACTACTGCCACCGTGGGTGCCAACCAGAATATTTGCGCTTTACTCGAATCTGTAGGTCTTGGTGCCAATATCCCAACTGTGGGTACTGGTGTTTGGTTAGTCGTTTCAGGTGGTACTGGAACATTCAGTGACAATATCGATCCTGATGCTGCACTTCACTGCTGACGCTTACGGAACATATGTACTGCTGGTCAATCAG
>JADJGZ010000054.1 GCA_016707785.1 Bacteroidales bacterium
CCCAACCGTGGGTACTGGCGCATGGTCGGTCGTTTCAGGTCCATTTGATACTTTCAGTGACAATACCTACGTCCTGATGCTGCTTTCACCGCTGATGCTTATGGAACATATGTACTGCAATGGTCAGTTTCTAACGGTACACTGCACAGCTTCAGCCGCTGATGTGACCGTTAACCACTACCAGGGCTCCTACACGCTGCTGTGTAGGTGATGACCAGAACCATTGCCTTCACTTTACCTCGACTAGTTTAGGTGGCAACACCCCGGTTGGTGGAACAGGTGCTTGGTCGGTAGTGTCGGAAGTGGAACTTCGGTACATTCCCCCCTCCCACACCAGGTAATTCAAGCTACGTTGCAAACGGTTATGCCAACCTATGTGCCTACGAGATGGACTATATCAAACGGTACATGTGCTGCTTCAACCGATGATATCACCGTTACCTTCTACCAGGCTCCGACCACTGCTACAGTCGGTGCTGGTCAGAATCCTATCCGGTACTTGCCCTCAAATGTCTGCAGGTCTTGGCGGCATGCCCAACTACTGTGGGTACAGGTGCATAGTCGTTGTATCAGGTTTGACTGGTGCTTTCCTCAAGCACTGCCACCATACCAAATCTTCCACATTCACTGCCAATGCCGCAATTAACATGTTCTTCACTGGACTATCTCCAATGGTGTCTGGCATCAACCCCAAATAGTGTGAACGTTACATTCTTGATCCTGTTGTTTCAAACGCAGTGCTGCTCAGAACCTCTGCAACGTTACCAATACTACTCTCGCGGTAAGTTGATCCTACTCAAGTAGCCAGGTCTCTGGACACTTGTCTCAGGCCCTAACACCCTGGCCATCACTACCCCCGACAGGATACAACTCCACCGTTACCTCAATGGTTCCGGTGGCATATGTATTCAAGTGGACCATCTCTAACGGTGTCTGCACTCCTTCAGAAAGCACGGTTACCATCACCAACTACTACTCCTACTACGCATCTAGTCGGTGCTGACCAGAACCTTTAGGGGTACCCTCGGCAGCCAACTCTGCTGGTCTTGGTGCAAACACACCAGCCAACGGTACAAGGTGCATGGTCGATCGTATCAGGTGGTACTGGTACTTTCTCCAGGCTGCTAATGCTACCCCTTCACTGCTGATGCTTACGGTGTATGTGCTTCGCTGGACTATCTCAAACGGTGTTTGCGCTGCTTCAACCGATGATGTTACCGTTACCTATTACGAAAGTCCTACCACTGCTACAGTGGGTGCCAAAGCAGAATGTTCTGCTTACTCAAATGTATCGCGGGTCTTGTTGCCAATCCCCAACCGTGGGTACTGGTGCGGTCGGTCGTTTCAGGTGGTACAGGTACTTTCAGTGACAATAGCGATCCTGATGCTACCTTCACTGCCGATGCTTACGGAACTTATGGCCTGCGCTGGTCAGTTTCTAACGGTACCTGCACAGCTTCAACCGCTGATGTTACCGTGAACTTCTCCCAGGCTCTACCACTGCTTCTGGGTGGTGCTGACCAGAACCATTGCGCCACTTACTCTCTAACAGTTTAGGTGGAAACACCCCGGTTGTAGGAACGGGTGCTTGGTCAATCGTGTCAGGTGGAACCGGAACATTTACTGCTCCGACTTCAGGAAATTCAAACTTCGTTGCCAACGGTTATGCAACCTATGTACTGCGCTGGACAATCTCCAACGGTACATGTGCTGCTTCAACCGATGATATCACCGTTACCTTCCTACAGGCTCCAACCACTGCTATGCAGTCGGTGCTGACCAGAGCCTCTGCGGTACCCTCATATCTGCAGGTCTTGGCGGCAATACCCCAACCGTGGGTGCAGGTGCATGGTCTATCGTATCAGGTGGTACAGGTGCTTTTGATGATAATACTGATCCAAATGCAACCTTCACTGCTTATGCATACGGTGCTTATGTACTAAGGTGGACTATCTCCAACGGTGTATGCACAGCATCAACCGCTGATATGAACGTTACATTCTTTGCCAGTCCTGTTGTTTCAAACGCAGGCCCTGCTCAGAACCTCTGTGACGTTACCAATACTACTTCTCGCAGGTATGATCCTACTCCAGTACAGGTCTCTGGACGCTTGTCTCAGGTACTAACACCTTGGCCATCACTACCCGACAGCATACAACTCCCCGTTACCTCGATGGTTCCCGGTGTATATGTATTCAAGTGGACAATCTCAAACGGTGTCTGCCTCCTTCAGAAAGCACTGTTACCCATCTTAACTACGCTACACCTACAACTGCTCTTCCGGTGCTGACCAGAACCTTTGCGGTACCCTCGTATCTGCTGGTCTTGGTGCAACACACCAGCTAACGGAACAGGTGCATGGTCTATCGTATCAGGTGGTACTGGTACTTTCTCCTGTGCTGCTGCTGCACGCTGCAACATTCACTAGCCGATGCTTACGGTATATGCGTCTTCGCTGGACTATCTCAAACGGCGTTTGCGCTGCTTCAACCGGATGATGTTTACCGTTACCTATTACGAAAGTCCTACCACTGCTGCACGGTGGGTGCCAACCAGAATGTCTGCGCTTCACTCAATCCGGTCTTGGTGCCTATCCCAACCGTGGGTACTGGTGCATGGTCAGTCGTTTCAGGTGGTACAGAACTATTCAGTGACCAATACCGATCCTGATGCTACTTTCACTGCCGATGCTTTTGGAACTTATGTTCTGCGCTGGTCAGTTTCTAACGGTACATGCACAGCTTCAACCGCTGATGTGACCGTGAACTACTACAGGCTCCTACCACTCGCTGTAGGTGCTGACCAGAACCATTGCCTACACCCTACTTACCAGTTTAGGTGGAAACAACCGGTTGCAGGTACAGGTGCCTGGTCAATCGTGTCAGGTGGAACCGGAACATTCACTGCTCCGACCAGGAAATTTCAAACTTCGTTGCCAACGGTTATGCAACCTATGTACTGCGCTGGACGATATCAACCGGTACATGTGCTGCTTCAACCGATGATATCACCGTTACCTTCTACCAGGCTCCGACCACTGCCTACGGTCGGCGCTGACCAGAGCCTCTGCGGTACCCTCGAATCTGCAGGTCTTGGCGGCAATACCCCAACTGTGGGTACAGGTGCATGGTCTATCGTATCAGGTGGTACAGGTGCTTTCTCAAGCACTGCTGCTGCAAATGCAACCTTCACTGCTGATGCATACGGTGCTTATGTACTAAGGTGGACTATCTCCAATGGTGTATGCACCGCTTCAACTGCTGATGTTACCGTTACATTCTTTGCCAGTCCTGTTGTTTCAAACGCAGGTCCTGCTCAGAACCTCTGCAACGTTACCAATACAACTCTCGCAGGTAATGATCCTACTCCGGGTACAGGTCTCTGGACTCTTGTCTCAGGTCCTAACACCCCGGCCATCACTACCCCGACAGCATACAACTCCACCGTTACCTCGATGGTTCCTGGTGTATATGTATTCAAGTGGACCATTTCAAACGGTGTCTGCACTCCTTCAGAAAGCACTGTTACCATCACCAACTACGCTACTCCTACCACTGCTCTTGCCGGTGCTGACCAGAACCTTTGCGGTACCCTCGTATCTGGCTGGTCTTGGTGCAAACACACCAGCTAACGGTACAGGTGCATGGTCTATCGTATCAGGTGGTACAGGTACTTTCTCCAGTGCTGCTGCTGCTAATGCTACATTCACTGCTGATGCTTACGGTGTATACGTGCTTCGCTGGACTATCTCAAACGGCGTTTGCGCTGCTTCAACCGATGATGTTACCGTTACCTATTACGAAAGTCCTACTACTGCCACCGTGGGTGCCAACCAGAATATTTGCGCTTCACTCGAATCTGCAGGTCTTGGTGCCAATACCCCAACCGTGGGTACTGGTGCATGGTCAGTCGTTTCAGGTGGTACTGGAACATTCAGTGACAATACCGATCCTGATGCTACCTTCACTGCTGATGCTTACGGAACTTATGTACTGCGCTGGTCAGTTTCTAACGGTACCTGCACAGCTTCAACCGCTGATGTTACCGTTAACTACTACCAGGCTCCTACCACTGCTTCTGTAGGTGCTGACCAGAACCATTGCGCTACACTTACCTCTACCAGTTTAGGTGGAAACACCCCGGTTGTCGGTACGGGTGCTTGGTCAATCGTGTCAGGTGGAACTGGAACATTTACTGCTCCGACTTCAGGAAATTCAAACTTCGTTGCAAACGGTTATGCAACCTATGTACTGAGATGGACAATCTCCAACGGTACATGTGCTGCTTCAACCGATGATATCACCGTTACCTTCTACCAGGCTCCTACCACTGCTACAGTCGGTGCTGACCAGAGCCTATGCGGTACCCTCGAATCTGCAGGTCTTGGTGGCAAAATACCCCAACCGTGGGCACAGGGCATGGTCGATTGTATCAGGTGGTACAGGTGCTTTTGATGATAATACTGATCCAAATGCAGTATTCACTGCTGATGCATATGGTGCCTATGTACTGCGCTGGACTATCTCCAACGGCGTTTGCACCGCTTCAACTGCTGATGTTACCGTTACATTCTTTGCCAGTCCTGTTGTTTCAAACGCAGGTGCTGCTCAGAACCTCTGCAACGTTACCAATACTACTCTCGCAGGTAATGATCCTACTCCGGGTACAGGTCTCTGGACTCTTGTCTCAGGTCCTAACACCCCGGCCATCACTACCCCGACAGCATACAACTCCACCGTTACCTCGATGGTTCCGGGTGTATATGTATTCAAATGGACAATCTCAAACGGTGTCTGCACTCCTTCAGAAAGCACGGTTACCATCACCAACTACGCTACACCTACAACTGCTCTTTGCCGGTGCTGACCAGAACCTTTGCGGTACCCTCGTATCTGCTGGTCTTGGTGCAAACACACCAGCTAACGGAACAGGTGCATGGTCGATCGTATCAGGTGGTACTGGTACTTTCTCCAGTGCTGCTGCTGCTAATGCTACATTCACTGCTGATGCTTACGGTGTATACGTGCTTCGCTGGACTATCTCAAACGGTGTATGCGCCGCTTCAACCGATGATGTTACCGTTACCTATTATGAAAGTCCTACTACTGCCACCGTGGGTGCCAACCAGAATATTTGCGCTTCACTCGAATCTGCAGGTCTTGGTGCCAATACCCCAACCGTGGGTACTGGTGCATGGTCAGTCGTTTCAGGTGGTACAGGTACTTTCAGTGACAATACCGATCCTGATGCTACTTTCACTGCTGATGCTTATGGAACTTATGTACTGCGCTGGTCAGTTTCTAACGGTACATGCACAGCTTCAACCGCTGATGTTACCGTGAACTACTACCAGGCTCCTACCACTGCTTCTGTGGGTGCTGACCAGAACCATTGCGCTACACTTACCTCTACCAGTTTAGGTGGAAACACCCCGGTTGTAGGAACAGGTGCTTGGTCAATCGTGTCAGGTGGAACCGGAACATTTACTGCTCCGACTTCAGGAAATTCAAACTTCGTTGCAAACGGTTATGCAACCTATGTACTGAGATGGACTATATCAAACGGTACATGTGCTGCTTCAACCGATGATATCACCGTTACCTTCTACCAGGCTCCGACCACTGCTACAGTCGGTGCTGATCAGAGCCTCTGCGGTACCCTCGTATCTGCAGGTCTTGGTGGCAATACCCCAACTGTGGGTACAGGTGCATGGTCGATTGTATCAGGTGGTACAGGTGCTTTTGATGATAATACTGATCCAAATGCAGTATTCACTGCTGATGCATATGGTGCCTATGTACTGCGCTGGACTATCTCCAATGGCGTGTGCACAGCATCAACTGATGATATGAACGTTACATTCTTTGAAAGTCCTGTTGTTTCAAACGCAGGTGCTGCTCAGAACCTCTGCAACGTTACCAATACTACTCTCGCAGGTAATGATCCTACTCCGGGTACAGGTCTCTGGACACTTGTCTCAGGTCCTAACACCCCGGCCATCACTACCCCGACAGCATACAACTCCACCGTTACCTCGATGGTTCCTGGTGTATATGTATTCAAGTGGACAATCTCAAACGGTGTCTGCACTCCTTCAGAAAGCACTGTTACCATCACCAACTACGCTACACCTACAACTGCTCTTGCCGGTGCTGACCAGAACCTTTGCGGTACCCTCGTATCTGCAGGTCTTGGTGCAAACACACCAGCCAACGGAACAGGTGCATGGTCGATCGTATCAGGTGGTACAGGTACTTTCTCCAGTGCTGCTGCTGCAAATGCTACATTCACTGCTGATGCTTACGGTGTATACGTGCTTCGCTGGACTATCTCAAACGGCGTTTGCGCTGCTTCAACCGATGATGTTACCGTTACCTATTACGAAAGTCCTACTACTGCCACTGTTGGTGCCAACCAGAATGTCTGCGCTTCACTCGAATCAGCCGGTCTTGGTGCCAATACCCCAACCGTGGGTACTGGTGCATGGTCAGTCGTTTCAGGTGGAACTGGAACATTCAGTGACAATACCGATCCTGATGCTACTTTCACTGCCGATGCTTATGGAACTTATGTACTGCGCTGGTCGATAACAAACGGTACATGTACTCCTTCAGCAGCAAATGTTACTGTTGCATTCTTTGAAGCAATTACTTCGAATGCAGGCTCAGATCAGAATCTATGCAATGCATCCTTCACCTTCCTGGTTGGAAATACACCAGCGAGCGGATCCGGAGCCTGGTCATTTATCTCAGGTCCAAATACGCCGACCTTATTCCCACCAGTTGGTGCAACAGCAATTGCAAATGGATTGATAGCAAGCTCGACACCATATGTGTTCAGGTATACAGTTACCAATGGTGTATGCACCAGTACGGATGATGTTGTGATTACCAATTACTACACTCCAACTCCTGCATGGGCAGGCGCTGACCAGTCAATTTGTGGTGCAACACCAGCAACTGCAACTATGGCTGCTAATACCCCGGTATACGGAACTGGTACATGGACACAGGAAAGCGGAGTAGCTGCTACCATCACAACACCTGGCAGTCCTACAACAACCATCACTGGTCTGCTCACCGGAACCTATGTATTCCGCTGGACAATTGCCAATGGTCCATGCCAGTCATCCTCTGATTTAGTACAGATCTCCGTTGGTTCACCTGCTACAGCAAATGCAGGAGTTGACCAGACTATTTGTGAAGGTTCAACTGCAACAATGAATGCTTCCGCCAGCGGTTATACCAGTCTGCACTGGACAACCACAGGCACAGGTACTTTCAACAACAGCAGTTTACTCAATCCTGTTTACACGCCAAGTTTAAGTGATATCGCCAATGGTTCTGTTATCCTGACACTCACAGCCTCTTCAGGTGCAATTTGTCCGGATGTAACCGACCAGATGACTATCACAATAAACAAGGCCCCGATCGCAGATGCTGGTCCAGATGCAACTATTTGCCAGGGAAGCACCTATACAGTAAGCGGAGCCTCGGCTTCATATTACTCAAGCATCCTCTGGACAAGTTCAGGAACAGGTGTTCTTTCAGATGAAGCAACCCTCACTCCGACCTATACCCCGGCATTGGGAGAAACAGGTACAATTACCTTAACACTGACTGCAAATCCAAATGCAGGTTGTGCTACCGCTACAACTTCAACGATGGTCATCACTATTAATCCTGCTGCTACAGTTTCTGCAGGTGCTGATGCCACCATCTGTGAGACCGGTTCATATACCCTGGCTGGTTCGGCCGTTGCAAATGCAACGACCCTACTGTGGTCAACTTCAGGTACAGGTACTTTCAATAACATATCTGCTCTGCATCCGATCTATACACCTAGTGCTGCCGATATCACTGCCGGTGCTGTTACCCTCACCATTACTGCCACTCCAGCTGCTCCTTGCACTGCTGTCAGTGATGCTATGGTGCTCAACATCAACCGTCAGGCTACCGTTAATGCCGGCGCTGATGCTACCATCTGTGAAAGTGGTACCTATACATTGGTAAATGCAGTCGCTGCGAATGCAACGACCCTGCAATGGGCTACCTCAGGTACAGGTACTTTCGATGATGCTACAACCCTCAACCCGGTTTATACTCCTAGTGTGGCCGATATCACTGCAGGTTCAGTGACCCTGACCATCACAGCCTCATCCGCTGCTCCTTGTTCAGATGCTACTGATGCAATGGTGCTCAACATCAACAGTCAGGCTACTGTTAACGCCGGCGCTGATGCTACCATCTGCGAGACTGCTGGTTCATATACTCTGGCAGGTGCGGCCGCTACGAATGCAACGACCCTACTGTGGACTACCTCAGGTACTGGTACATTCAACAATGCAACCACTCTCAACCCTGTTTACACTCCAAGTGCTGCTGATATTGCTGCCGGCTCCGTAACCCTTACCATCACAGCCTCATCCGCTGCTCCTTGTGTAAGTGCTTCCGATGCAATGGTGCTCGATATCTCACGCCAGGCTGTGGTTAACGCCGGTGCTGACGAATCAATCTGTGAAGGTTCAATATATACAGTAGCAGGTGCAACTGCTTCATATTACTCAAGTATCCTCTGGACAAGTTCAGGAACAGGTGTTCTTTCAGATGAAACAACCCTTACCCCGACCTATACTGCGGTGAAACAGGTGTGATCCCCTCACCTCACCTGCTACCCGATGCCCTTGTACTGACGCCACTGATCAGATGACAACCATCACCTGCCGCTACAGTTTTGCAGGTGCTGATGCTACCATCTGTGAGACCGGTTCATATACCCTGGCTGGTTCGGCCGTGCAAATGCAACGCCCTGCTGTGGTCAACCTCAGGTACAGGTACTTCAATAACATACTGCTCTGCATCCGATCTATACACCTGTGCTGCCGATATCACTGCCGGTGCTGTTACCCTCACCATTACTGCAACTCCAGCTGCTCCTTGCACTGCTGTCAGTGATGCTATGGTTCTTAACATCAACCGCCAGGCTACCGTTAATGCAGGTGCTGATGCATCAATCTGTGAAGGTTCTGCCTATACAGTAGCAGGTGCAACTGCTTCATATTACTCAAGCATCCTCTGGACTAGTTCAGGAACAGGTGTTCTTTCAGATGAAACAACCCTTACCCCGACCTATACTCCTGCAGCCGGTGAAACAGGTGTGATCACTCTCACCCTCACTGCTACTTCCGATGCTCCTTGTACTGACGCAACCGATCAGATGACAATTACCATCACTCCTGCTGCTACAGTATCTGCAGGTGCTGATGCTACCATCTGTGAAACAGGTTCATATACCCTGGCTGGTTCGGCCGTTGCAAATGCAACGACCCTACTGTGGTCAACTTCTGGTACTGGTACTTTCAATAACATCTCTGCACTGCATCCGATCTATACACCTAGTGCTGCCGATATCACTGCCGGTGCTGTTACCCTCACCATTACCGCTACACCAGCTGCTCCTTGCACTGCTGTCAGTGATGCTATGGTTCTTAACATCAACCGTCAGGCTACCGTTAATGCAGGTGCCGATGCTACCATCTGTGAAAGTGGTACTTATACATTGGTAAATGCAGTCGCTGCGAATGCAACGACCCTGCAATGGGCTACTTCAGGTACTGGTACATTCGATGATGCTACTGCTCTCAACCCGGTTTATACTCCAAGTGTGGCCGATATCACTGCAGGTTCAGTGACCCTGACCATCACAGCCTCATCCGCTGCTCCTTGTTCAGATGCTACTGATGCAATGGTGCTCAACATCAACGGTCAGGCTACTGTTAACGCCGGCGCTGATGCTACCATCTGCGAGACTGCTGGTTCATACACACTGGCAGGTGCGGCCGCTACGAATGCAACGTCCCTGCTGTGGACTACCTCAGGTACTGGTACATTCAACAATGCAACCACTCTCAACCCGGTTTACACTCCAAGTGCTGCTGATATTGCTGCCGGTACCGTAACCCTTACCATCACAGCTTCATCCGCTGCTCCTTGTGTAAGTGCTTCCGATGCAATGGTTCTCAATATCTCACGCCAGGCTGTGGTTAATGCTGGTGCTGATGCATCAATCTGTGAAGGTTCTGCCTATACAGTATCAGGTGCTACCGCAACCTATGCTACCGCATACCTCTGGACTAGTTCAGGAACAGGTGTTCTTTCTGATGAAGCAACCCTCACTCCGACCTATACCCCGGCAGCCGGTGAAACAGGTGTGATCACCCTCACACTCACTGCCACCTCAACAAGTCCATGCGTGGATGCAACCGATCAGATGACTATTACCATCACTCCTGCTGCTACTGTTAGCGCCGGTGCTGATGCTACCATCTGTGAAACCGGTTCGTATACCCTGGCTGGATCGGTCGTTGCGAATGCAACGACCCTACTGTGGTCTACTTCAGGTACAGGTACTTTCAATAACATATCTGCTCTGCATCCGATCTATACACCTAGTGCTGCCGATATCACTGCCGGTGCTGTTACCCTCACCATTACTGCTACACCAGCTGCTCCTTGCACTGCTGTCAGTGATGCTATGGTGCTCAACATCAACCGTCAGGCTACAGTTAATGCAGGTGCCGATGCTACCATCTGTGAAAGTGGTACTTATACATTGGTAAATGCAGTCGCTGCGAATGCAACGACCCTGCAATGGGCTACCTCAGGTACAGGTACTTTCGATGATGCTACAACCCTCAACCCGGTTTATACTCCTAGTGTGGCCGATATCACCGCAGGTTCTGTTACCCTGACCATCACAGCCTCATCCGCTGCTCCTTGTTCAGATGCTACCGATGCTATGGTGCTCAATATCAATAGTCAGGCTACTGTTAACGCCGGCGCTGATGCTACCATCTGCGAGACTGCTGGTTCATATACTCTGGCAGGTGCGGCCGCTACGAATGAAACGTCCCTGCTGTGGACTACCTCAGGTACTGGTACATTCAACAATGCAACTACACTCAACCCTGTTTACACCCAAGTGCTGCTGATATTGCTGCCGGCTCCGTAACCCTTACCATCACAGCCTCATCCGCTGCTCCTTGTGTAAGTGCTTCCGATGCAATGGTGCTCGATATCTCACGCCAGGCTGTGGTTAATGCTGGTGCTGATGCTACAATCTGTGAAGGTTCTGCCTATACAGTATCCGGTGCTACTGCTTCATATTACTCAAGTATCCTCTGGACAAGTTCAGGAACAGGTGTTCTTTCAGATGAAACAACCCTTACCCCGACCTATACTCCTGCAGCCGGTGAAACAGGTGTGATCACCCTCACCCTCACTGCTACTTCCGATGCTCCTTGTACTGACGCCACCGATCAGATGACCATTACCATCACTCCTGCTGCTACAGTTTCTGCAGGTGCTGATGCTACCATCTGTGAGACCGGTTCATATACCCTGGCTGGTTCGGCCGTTGCAAATGCAACGACCCTACTGTGGTCAACTTCTGGTACAGGTACTTTCAATAACATGACTGCTCTGCATCCGATCTATACTCCTTCGGCTGCCGATATCACTGCAGGTGCTGTGACCCTTACCATTACTGCTATGCCAGCTGCTCCTTGCACTGCTGTCAGTAATGCTATGGTGCTCAACATCAACCGTCAGGCTACCGTTAATGCAGGTGCTGATGCTACCATCTGTGAAAGTGGTACCTATACATTGGTAAATGCAGTCGCTGCGAATGCAACGACCCTGCAATGGGCTACTTCAGGTACTGGTACATTCGATGATGCTACTGCTCTCAACCCGGTTTATACTCCAAGTGTGGCCGATATCACCGCAGGTTCAGTTACCCTGACCATCACAGCTTCATCCGCTGCTCCTTGTTCAGATGCTACTGATGCAATGGTGCTCAACATCAACGGTCAGGCTACTGTTAACGCCGGCGCTGATGCTACCATCTGCGAGACTGCAGGTTCATATACCCTCTCAGGTGCGGCCGTCACGAATGCAACGACCCTGCTGTGGACTACCTCTGGTACTGGTACATTTAATAATGCAACAACCCTTAACCCGGTTTACACTCCAAGTGCTGCGGATATTGCTGCCGGTACCGTGACACTTACCATCACAGCTTCATCTGCTGCTCCTTGTGTAAGTGCTTCCGATGCAATGGTTCTCAATATCTCACGCCAGGCTGTGGTTAATGCAGGTGCTGATGCCACCATCTGTGAAGGTTCAAC